>NZ_JBELKF010000050.1:0-24693 GCF_042089775.1 Palleronia sp. | reverse complement strand
TGGTCCCAGTGCCCCGTCTCGCGCCGGAACTCCTCAAGCGCCCGCATCTGCTCCCACGCGGGCGCCAGCCCCTCGCGCGCGGCGGCCGAGACGGGAAGCGCCTTGGGAAACCCGTCGGGGTCGCCTTCGCGCTTGCGCAGCAGCCGCAGGGCGCCCTGGTAATCCGCCCGGGTCGCCTCCGCCTGTCGCTTCGTCTCACCGTCAGCCTTGTTGACAAGGATCATGTCGGCGATCTCCATGATGCCGCGCTTCACGCCCTGCAACTCATCTCCGCCGCCCGGAGCGAGCAGCAGAACAAACAGGTCCGTCATCTGCGCGACCATCGTCTCGGACTGGCCGACGCCGACAGTTTCGACGATGACCACGTCGAAACCGGCGGCCTCGCAGAGGGCAACCGCCTCGCGCGTCCGCCGCGCCACGCCGCCCAGCTCGGTCTGGCTGGGCGACGGGCGGATAAAGGCGTTCGGGTCGCGCGACAGCTCTTCCATCCGGGTCTTGTCGCCCAGGATCGACCCGCCCGAGCGGCTCGACGAGGGATCGACCGCCAGCACGGCGACTCGCAGACCCTGCCCCGTCAGCATCTTGCCGAACGCTTCGATGAAGGTCGACTTGCCCACCCCTGGCGTGCCCGACAGCCCGATCCGAAGCGCCTGCCGCGAGGGGTCCGCGACCTCGGCCAGCAATGCCACGGCCTCGGCCCGGTGATCCGCGCGCGTCGATTCGACCAGCGTGATGGCGCGCGACAGCGCCCGGCGGTCGCCCTGCTTGAGGCGGGTGGCGAGGGTGGATCGGTCCATGCCGTGTTGATGCGTGGCAGGGCTGGGCTTGTCCAGAGCGGGTCGCTATCCCGGCGCCATGGAGCTGCCCATCGACGCCGTCCTGCCCGAGATCCGCGCCGCCCTGGCCGCCCGCGGCCGTGTGGTCCTGCAGGCGCCGCCGGGCGCGGGCAAGACGACCCGCGTGCCCCTGGCCCTGCTGGACCAGGTCCAGGGGCGGATCGTGATGCTCGAACCCCGCCGCCTCGCCGCGCGCGCGGCGGCCGAGCGAATGGCCGAGACCTTGGGCGAACCGGTCGGTCAGACCGTCGGCTACGCGATCCGCGGCGAGCGCGTGACCAGCGACGCCACCCGGATCGAGGTCGTGACCGAGGGTATCCTCACCCGCCGCATCCAGCACGATCCTGAACTTGCCGGGATCGGCTGCGTGATCTTCGACGAATTCCACGAGCGCTCGCTCAACGCCGACCTGGGCCTCGCGCTGGTGTGGGAGGTCCGGCAGGCCCTGCGCAACGATCTGGCCGTGATCGTCATGTCCGCCACGCTCGACGCCGAGCCCGTGGCACGGCTGCTCGATGCCCCCATCATCACGAGCGAGGGGCGCACCTTTCCCGTCACGCCCCGGTGGCTCGACCAGCCGCTGCCCAAGGGCACCCGTTTCGATGCCGCCATGGCGGACCTGATCGGCCGTGCCGTGGCCGAGGAAGAGGGCGGCGTTCTCGCCTTCCTGCCCGGCGAGGGCGAGATTCGTCGGACGATGGCTCGTCTCGACCTGCCGGGCGTCGAGGTGCTGCCCCTCTATGGCGCCCTGCCCTTTGCCGAGCAGCGCCGCGCGATCCGCCCCTCAGCCGGGCGCAAGGTCGTGCTCGCGACCGCCCTGGCCGAGACCTCGCTGACCATTGAAGGCGTGCGTGTGGTGGTGGATGGCGGGAAGGCCCGCCGTGCGCGCTTTGACCCCGGCAGCGGCATGACCCGGCTGGTGACCGAGCGTGTCAGCCGGGCCGAGGCCACACAACGTGCGGGGCGCGCCGGGCGCGTGGCCGAGGGCGCGGCATGGAAGCTGTGGACCAGGGGCGAGGACGGTGCCCTGCCCGCCTTCGCCCCGCCCGAGATCGAGGTCGCCGACCTGACAGGCCTCGCGCTTGAACTCGCGCTTTGGGGCGATCCGGGCGGCAGCGCCCTGCCATTCCTGACGCCGCCCCCTGCCGGCGCGCTGGCCGAGGCGCAGGCGCTTCTGACTGGCCTCGGCGCGCTGGACGGCGGATCCATCACCGATCACGGGCGGGCGCTCGCGGCCATCCCTCTGCATCCCAGACTTGCACATATGCTGCATTCAGCGGGTCCGGACGCGGCTGAACTGGCGGCGATGCTGTCGGATCGTGACATCCTGCGCGACCGGGGCGTGGACCTGACGCTACGCCTGCGCGCTCTCCGCGACCCAGCCGGATTCAATGTCGCAAAAGGCGCCGTGCAGCGCATCCGCGAAGAGGCAAGGCGCCTCAAGCGTCACGCGGGGGAGCGCGCCGATCTCACGCCCGCGCAGGCCGCCGCGCTCGCCTATCCCGACCGGGTCGGCCTCCGCCGCCCCGGCGACGCGCCGCGCTGGCTGCTCTCGGGCGGCAAGGGCGCGGCTATGGCGGAAAGCGATCCGCTTGCGGGGCAACGGCTGATCGTCGTCACCGACACCGACGGCCACCCGCGCGAGGCGACCGTCCGGCAGGCCATTGCCATCTCCGAGGCCGATCTTCGCGCCGTCCACGCCTCGCGCATTGCTTGGGTCGACATCTGCGAATGGTCCCGCCGCGACCGCCGCGTCGTGACACGCCGGCAAGAGCGGCTTGGTGCCATTGCGCTCGACGACCGGACGTGGCCGGACGCGCCGCCCGACGCCGTCGCGCGCGCCATGCTCGACGGCATCCGCGAGCTTGGCCTGAACCCGAACGACGCCACCCGCCGCTTCCTGTCTCGCGTGGCCCTCGCCGGACTCTTCGACACCTCCGAACAGGCGCTGCTGGCCGAGGCCAAAGACTGGCTCCTGCCGTTCCTGACCGGCATCCGCACGGCCGAGGATTGGAAGCGGTTCGACATCCTGCCGGCGCTTCGTGCGCGGCTCGACTACGACCAGATGCAGCGCCTCGACGCCGAGGCGCCCGCGCATCTTGAGACGCCGCTCGGCCGGCGCGTGCCCATCGACTATGGCGGCGCGACCCCCGAAGTCGCCATCCGCGTGCAGGAGCTGTTCGGCATGACGCGCCACCCCACCGTCGCCGGGCGACCGCTGAAGCTGACCCTGCTCAGCCCCGCGAACCGCCCCGTGCAGGTCACGCAGGACCTGCCGGGGTTCTGGGCTGGCAGCTATGCCGATGTGGCCAAGGACATGCGCGCGCGATACCCCCGGCACCCTTGGCCCGACGATCCCACGCAGGCCGATCCAACCCTTAGGGCCAAAAGACGGAAGGACTGAGCGATGACGCTGATGGAACAGGTGGCCGACGAACTGGCGCAAGAGACGATCCGCAAGATCGACGCCGGCGCGAATGAGAGCCTGGTTCGCCACGTCGCCGACGCGATCCAGACCGCGAGCCAGACGATGGAAGAGGCCTACCTGACCGCCATCCGAATCCGCCACGCCGAGGCGCGTGCGGTGTTGTCGACGGTGGCCTAGCGCTCGGACAGGCGCTGCTCGATTGCGTCGAGCCGCTTCAACACCTCGTCCCGATAGGCATCCGTGGCGGCGACGCTTTCTTCCTCGTGCGCCGATTGCATGGAGTTCACGATGAGACCGACGATCAGGTTCACCACGGCGAAGGTCGTGACCATGATGAACGGTACGAAGAAGGCCCAGGCGTAGGGAAACTCCTGCATCACCGGGCGCACGATGCCCATCGACCAGCTTTCCAGCGTCATGACCTGGAACAGCGTGTAGGCCGAGCGGCCGAGGTCGCCGAACCACTCGGGGAAGGCCGCGCCGAAGAGCTTGGTTGCGATGACGGCGCCGATGTAGAAGATCAGCGCCATCAGCAGGAACACGCTCGCCATGCCCGGCAATGCGGTCAGGAATCCTTCGACCACTCGGCGCAGTCGCGGCGCGACAGAGATCACGCGCAGCACGCGGAGAATCCGCAGCGCCCGCAGAACCGAGAGCCCGCCGGACGCGGGAACGAGCGCAATGGCCACCACGACGAAGTCGAAGACGTTCCAGCCATTGCGGAAGAAGCGCGGCCCGAAGGCGTAGATCTTCGACAGAAGCTCCACCACGAAGATCGTCAGGCAGATCCGGTCGATGCCCACGATCAGCGGACCCGCGACGGCCATGGCGCCCTCGGAGGTCTCGAGGCCCAGCGTCACGGCGTTGATTACGATCACCGCCGTGATCGCGTTGCGCGTCGTGGCGCGGGAAAGAAGGGCGGCGAGGCGGTCGCGGAACGTCATCGTCTGCTCGTGGCTGGGAACGCGCGCTATCGTCTGGCCGAGCCCGCGGGCCTCGTCAACGGCGTCCTGCGCACGCTCAGGCGCGTCCTGCGGCAATCTCTTCCCACGCGGCGTTCAGCGCATGGATGCGCCGCTCGGCCAGATGGACGGCCTCTTCGGGGACGCCGCGGGCGATCATGCGGTCCGGGTGGCTTTCCTTGATTTCGCGGCGCCAGGCGGCACGGACCTGCTCCAGCGGCGTATCAGGTGTCACGCCGAGCACCTCGTAGGGGTCCGGCGGCGCGTCGGGCACGTGCCGGGCGCGGACCTTGCGGTAGCAGCTTTCCGACACGCCGAAGATCTCCTGCACGCGGCGCAGGAAGACCTCTTCATCGGGATGATACGCCCCGTCGGCCACCGCGATGTGGAACAGCCCGTCCATCAGGTCGACCAGCGTGTCGGCCTCGGATTTGAACATGGCGCTGATGCGCACGGCGTAGTCTTCGAAGCCCGCGACGTCCTGACGGGCGAGGTTGAAGACCCGGCCGGCGGCGGCCTCGGCGTCTGGCGGAATGTGGAACACCTCGCGGAAGGCCGTCACCTCGACCCGCGTGACCTCACCGTCGGCCTTGGCCATCTTCGCGCCCAGCGCGATGACGGCGATGGTGAAGCCGACCGAGCGCTCGGGCGGAGTCGAAAGACGGTCGAACACCGCGGCAAGACCTTCGCCGTGGCGCAGCGCCGAAAGCGCATCGAGAATTCGGGACCAGATGGACATGGGCCCATGGTAGCAGGCCGGCGGCGAGGGGGAAGCGGTGCCGGCAGGATTTGTCGTGCGCCTTCGCGTGAACTTATGCGTTCCAACGCACCGCACCGAAACCCGAGACCTCGTAGCCACCCAGATCCGCCGCCCGTGCGGCAAAACACGGGCTGTGGCAGAAGGCCGCGAACGTCTGCATCGGACCCGAGAACCAGGCGGCGCGGTCGACCAGCAGGTCGAAGCGCTCTTCGATCACGGGCACGAAGTCGAGGCCGTAGGATCGCGCCACCGCCTCGAGCCCAAAGGTCACATCGGCCTCGGCGCGGGCCACGGCCTGCGCGGCATCCGTCTCGGTCCGGGCCGTGGCAGCCCGGTCCAGGCCCTCGACCTCCAATCCCGCAGCCTTGGCGAGGTGATCGAACAAGATCTCCGTTCCCGCCCCATTCTGCCGCGGTACGAGCCGAAGTTCCTTCAAGTCGCCGAAATCCGCCGGCCGACGCGCACCCGGCCGCACGACGAAACCACGTCGGCGGGTCGCCACGCCCAGCAGAACCGCGTTCATCCCCGAACACTCCCGCGTGACTGCAGGCACGTTCCACTCCCCCCGCACCGCGTCATGGATATGCAGCGCGGCCGCAACCCCGCCCCCGGCCGCAAAGCGCGCAAGGCCGTCCTCGGACCCGTCGAACCACGCCGCAAGGCCGCACCCGGACTCTCGCAGGGCCCAGTCGAGCAGCGGATCATGGCTTCCCAGTAGGATCGGCGGACGCGGTGGCGGCGCAGCCGGCTGGCCTCTCGCGCCGTCGATGAACGCCCGCACTTCGTTGGCGGGAAATAGCAGCTTGCCGGTCGCCCGCGACACCGGCAACTGGCCCGACGAGGCGAGGTCATAGACCTTGCGCTCCTTGATCCTCAGAAGCTGGGCGAGTTCCTTTACCGTCAGGTAGGCGGGGGCATCTGCCGGGGTGCTCGTCATGGCCTGACCTCAGTTCCGTTCAGGCGCATTGGGGAAGAACAACTGCTGCCCGTCCACCTCGTACGCGGCGATTGCCGCTTGCCCCTCATCCGACAGAAGCCAATCCGCAAGGACCTGCGCGCCGTCGGCATTCACGCTGGGACAGGCTTCGGGGCTGACCGGAATGACGCCGTATTGGTTGAACAGGTCGCCGTCACCTTCGACGAGGATCTCGTAATCCTGCTTGTTCCCAAAGCTGATCCACGTTGCGCGGTCGGTGATCACGTAGGCGCCCATGCCGATCCCGGTGTTCAAGGTCGCTCCCATGCCCGAACCCGTCTCGCGGTACCAGCCGCCCGATCCTGCCGTCGGGTCGACGCCGGCACCGGACCAGAGCGACATCTCTTTCTTGTAGGTCCCCGAGTCGTCCCCACGCGACGCGAAGCCGGCGCCCTTTTCAGCGATCTGCGCCAGAGCGTCCTGCGCATCCTGCATCCCGGCGACTCCGGCGGGGTCCGAGGCGGGGCCGACGATGACGAAGTCGTTGTACATCAGGTCCGTCCGCTCGGTCCCGTAGCGATCGGCCACGAACTGCTCTTCGGCGGGTTTCGCGTGGACCAGTAGCAGGTCCCCGTCGCAGTTGCGGGCGTTCTGGATCGCCTGCCCCGTGCCGACGGCCACCACGTCCACCCCGATGCCCGTCTCGTCCTCGAAGATTGGCAAGAGGTAGTCGTAGAGCCCCGAATTTGCCGTGGACGTCGTCGACTGCACCAGGACCGGTTGGTCCTGCGCAAAAGCGGGCACGGCCAGTGCTATTAAGGTCGCTGCGGCGAAGTTGCGTCTGGTGAACATGGGGCTCTCCCTTTCCGAGGTTCAGACGACAATCTTGCCGTCCAGGAAATCCCGCGCCGGCTGACTGGCAGGCACGGGAAAGAAGCGGTCGGCGGCGCTGTGTTCGGCCACGCGGCCGCGGTGCAGGAACACGACGTCGTCGGCCATGCGTCGGGCCTGGCCGACATCGTGGGTGACGAAGACGATCCGGACGCCCCGCGCCCGCGCCGCCCGGACGATCGCCTCGATCGCCACGACCGAGGCGGGGTCGAGGCTGGCAGTCGGCTCGTCCAGCAGCAGCACCTCGGGGTCGGTCAGGAGGGCTCGGGCAAGGGCGAGGCGCTGCTGCTCCCCGCCTGACAGCAGGCGCGCGGGCTGGCGCGCCTTGTCCAGAAGACCGACCTCGGCCAGCGCGGCATCACGGCGGCTGCGGTCCAGCCCGCGCGCCTTCAGCACGAAATCGAGATTGACCGCAACCGACCGACGCAAGAGAACCGGCGCCTGAAACACCAGCGCCTGCCGCGCCGTCGCGCGCGTCGCCGGCACGCCGTTCCACGAAATCTCGCCGCGCGTCGGGGGCACGAGCCCGTGGATCGCCTTGAGAAACAGGCTCTTGCCCGCGCCGTTGGGGCCCATCACGACGGTGCAGCCACCGCCGGCCAGCCGCAGGTCGATCCCGTCGAGCACCGCCGCTCCGCGAAGGACGAGGGCCAGCCTCGACACATCGAGCGGCAAGAGCGGCGCGGTTTCGCGCGCACGGCTCGTGGCGAGGGGAAGTTCCGCGTCAGACATGGGCGCTCCGCGTCGCAGTCTGGCGGAGCATCTGTACGCCAGCGTTCACGCCCAGCGCGAGCACCAGGAGGACGATCCCAAGGGCGAGCGCCAACGGCAGGTCACCCTTCGACGTCTCGAGCGCGATCGCCGTGGTCATTACGCGCGTCAGGTGATCAATGTTGCCGCCGACGATGATGACCGCGCCGACCTCGGCCACCGCCCGGCCGAACCCTGCAAGCCCCACCGTCAGCAGTGCATAGCGCGCGTCCCAGATCAGCGCCTGCACCGTCTGCCGCCGATTGAGGCAGAACGACCGGAACTGTTCGGCATATTCGGCGTGCAGATCTTCGAGCACCTGCCGCGACAGCGCGGCGACGATGGGCGTGATGAGGATGGTCTGGGCCACGATCATAGCCGTCGGCGTGTAGAGTAAGCCCAGAAAGCCCAGCGGCCCCGATCTTGAGAAATGGATGTAGACGAGGAGGCCGACCACAACCGGGGGAAGGCCCATCAGCGCGTTGATTACGACGATCGCCGCCCCTCGGCCCGGAAAGCGAGACACGGCCAGCAATGCGCCGACCGGCAGCCCCACGAGACACGCAGCGGCCGTGGCCGAAAGGCTCACCCGCAGCGACAGAACGACGATCTCGCGCAGATCAGGGTCGCCCGAAAGAACGAGACCGATCGCGAGTGTGAGAGCCTCGATGATATCCTGCACAATTTACGGCCCTTGCGGAGATTACGACAGGATAATCGTTCGAAACCTTTCGAAAATCAAGGAACGAGACCTACTTGTATGCAGCGTCTGTGTAAGTGTGCGATTTTTCTCAACGCCGCGGAGGATTCGCAGCAGAAAGCACCTGCTATTGAAAGGGAAGGATCGAACAAGCGGCCGACATCAGAACCAGCCGCTGATCAAGAGCGGAGCCAGGGCCGCGCGCAACATCGAGGGTTAGACGAACAACCCGTCTTCTCCAGCCGAATCGATTGTTGGTAAGGATGTGCTGGGGCCTATCCAGTTCGCCGATGACGCCTGCACAAGGGTTCCGAAAGGCTCGAACCAGTCGTAGTTCGAGAACGCGGCTTCGGTGCTTGCAAAAAGGAGATCGTCCCCGGTTCCGCCGGCAAGGTTGTCCTGTCCCGCAGCGCCCTCAAGCGTGTCATTCCCGTCTGCGCCCAGAATCGTGTCGACACCCTCGCGTCCGTTCAGCCGATTCGCCGCGTCGTTGCCTCGTAGCGTGTCTGCGCCGCTCCCACCGATGCCGTTCTCGATGACGACGCCCTGCGCCACAGTAAAGCCTCCGTAGGTGTTGCCGACACGACTCAGGTATCCGCCGCCGCCCGGCGCGTTTTCGAGTGTTGCCGACTGCAGGTTGATAACCGCATCCTCGCCCCCGCCATGGACGATCGTGTCGGTGCCGCCGGCGTCCCAGATGGCGGTCCAGTATGTTCCGATCCCACCGGCAGCGGGCAGAACGTAGATATCATCGCCCGTCCGCGTCGTGGTGTTCGCGCCGTAGAGATTCTGAATGGCGGCAATGTCGAAGGTCATCGGACCCCCGGCCTTGCCCCAGTTGTGCACCATGCCGGCATAGGTTGGACGAAGATCCGGCCCATCGCGGTAGGACATCAGCGTGTAAAGTTCGGCGTTGAGACCGTGTTCCCCCCAAGCGCTGGTATCTGTTCCGACGCCTGGAAAGACATGAGGATCATCAACGTGGTCTGCATGCGAGTGATCCAGACCGATGCCGTGCCCGATCTCGTGCAGGATCGTCGTGAAGCCCAGCCCCCCGCGGACCAGCCCGCCATTCGGGTCATTTTCGTCCCAGCCATAGCCGGCGCGATTGTAAAGCCCGTCAAGCGTCCCCCAGCGGCCGATCTCGATATCCATGATCGTTTTGCCGTCGCCGATGTAAAGCTCGTGCGAACCCAAACTTCCCGGCGAGCCCGCATCGGAATATATGCTTTCGGAGAAATCAGCGTCGGCCGGATCATATACCCGGCGGAACCGGATACCTGCAACCTCGGACCAGAGCGCCGTGGCCCTTGCAAAGGCATCGGCTTCGACCTGCGTCCAAGCCCCGCCAGAGGGGGCGAGGTAGTAATCGATCACCGTGTTGGACGCGCGAAAACCGACGGTCAGCGCATCGATGAAGGGATTCGAGGTGTAGCTGGCCAATCGGGCCTCCTGTCGTCGCGCCCCGACAACCTGACAGGAACATATGCAGAAAATCCGGGAGCGGGAAGCTCCCGAATATCAAGCATTCGCCTCAAATCTCGGCTCAGCCTTCGGTGGTCACGCGGAGGATCTCTCCGTTCTCCTTGTCGGTCAGCAGAAGGACGCCGCCATCCCGGTCGACTTCGACATCCCGGATGCGGCCGCGATCAGTGACCAGCCGCTCTTCGCCGGTGACCGTGTCGCCATCGAGTGTCAGACGCACCAGCCCCCCCGGCACGAGCGACGAGGCCAGCACGTTGCCCTGCCATCCCTCGAACATCTCGCCATCATAAAAGGTGAAGCCACCAGGCGCGATCACCGGGTCCCAGTAATAGCGCGGCTCGACGAACTCTTCGCTGCGCGGTTCGCCGCTGCCCACCAGCGGGCCGTCATACTGCCGGCCGTAGCTCACCACCGGCCAGCCGTAGTTCTCTCCCTGCTCGATCAGGTTCAATTCGTCGCCGCCAGCGGGGCCGTGCTCCAGAGCCCAGAGTTCACCCGTCTCGGGCCGGATGTCGGCGCCCTGGATGTTGCGGTGGCCCAGCGTCCAGATCTCGCCAATTGCCCCTTCCACGTCGGCGAACGGGTTGTCGTCCGGGATTTCGCCATCCTGCGTCACGCGCACGATCTTGCCGTAGGTGTTATCCGTGTCCTGCGCAAATTCGCGGTAGGTGGGCGTGAAATGCTCGCCTGTGGTGACGTAGGCATAGCCGTCATCCAGAACGACACGGCTGCCGAAGTGCATGGCGTTGTCCGCCGGCGGCTCCTGCACAAAGATATCCTCTACCTCGGTCAGCTCTGTCCGGTCCTCGCTGAGGACGCCACGCGCGGCGGCGGTGGCGGTCTGGCCCTGTCCCATCGGCTTGGCGTAGGTCAGAAAGATCACCCGGCTGTCCTCGAAATCCGGGGCGAGCGCCACGTCGAGCAACCCGCCCTGGTCGCGGGAGACGACCTCGGGGACACCGGAAATCGGCTCGCCCGTCTCGCCCTCGCGCGTGACCACTCGCAGATTTCCCGCGCGCTCGGTCACGAGGTAATCGCCATCCGGCAGCACCTCGATTCCCCACGGGTGGACCAGCCCGTCGGTCACGGTGTCGACCGAGATCTCGGCCTCCGTCTCTACCGCGGGCGCGCGTGTCTGGTTCTCGAACGCGGGCTCGAACCGGGGCACGTTCTTGGCCCCCTGTTCGACTTGCGCTGCGGCCGGAACGGCAGCGGCGGTTCCCAGAAGAATGATGGTTGCGCGTAGCATGTCGCTTCCCCTGCGTCATCTACGGTGACAACCGCCCCTGCCCCGATGCGTTCCGACGCAGCGCGATAACGCCTGCGTCAGACAGGAACCCCGCCGCCGCTCGCAACCGTTCAGCCCGAAAGGAGGGCCCGAGATGAGCGATGCGAAAAGGACGGAACCCGAACTGTGGGAGAAGGTGAAGGACGAGGTGACGAAGTCCGACAAGGGCGGCGAGCCCGGCCAGTGGTCGGCCCGCAAGGCGCAAATGGCTGTGCAGGAATACAAGAAGCGCGGCGGTGGCTATGCAGAGGATAGTCCAAAGCAAGAGGAGACGGATCTTCACAACTGGACCGAAGAGGACTGGGGCACGAAGTCTGGCGCGGAGTCCGGAGAGTCAGGCGAACGCTACCTGCCCAAGAAGGTGCGCATGCTGCTGACCGACGACGAATACGCCCGATCGACCCGCAAGAAGAAGAGCGGATCGGGTCAGTACGTGGACCAGCCGCAGGACGTGAAGGACAAGGTCGCCAAGATCAAGTCCGACGGCCCGACCAAGGAAACGCTGCAAGAGCGCGCCTCGGACCTGGCCATCGAAGGCCGGCCCTCGATGACAAAGCAGGAGCTTCTGGATGCGATCGAGGATGCCACGGACGAGAACGGGCGCGGCAAGGCGGACCTCGCCGGGCGCAGCAAGGCAAAGCTCTACGACATGGCGCAAGACGCCGAGATCGAGGGACGCTCGGACATGACCAAGGACGAGTTGGCCCGGGCCCTGCGCGATGCCCGATGACCAGGCGCGGCTGGGATCGCCGCAGCGGCGCATTACATGATGCGTGAAAGGCGCGAGGTATGAGCAGCTTCACCGGCACATATATCGTCGAGGTTGACGAGGACGGGGCCATCCCGCTGCCGCCGGTCTGGTGGCTTGCGGCCCTTGCCGGCGATCCCGTGGGCGAGCCGGGGCCGAACCTGATCGTCGTCCCGATCGGACCGGAGAATGGCGAGGTCCTCGTGACCACGCTGGACCGCCACATCCTCATGGTCGAAAAGATCCGCACCCTTCCCGAAGGGCGCCCCGAGCGCGCGGCGCTCGAGGTCTTCGCGTTCGAGAAATGCTGCGCCGTCAGCGTCACGCCGGACGGGTGGATCCCCTCAATCCCCCTGATCTCGGACATCACCGGTCTTGGCGCCGGCAGCCTTGCAAGCCTGCGCGGCACCGGAACCGGGTTCCGCATCCGCCTCGCGCAGTCGATGGACGCGCCCTAGATCCCCAGCGCGTGGCGCATGATCGCCTTCTGCGCGTGAAGGCGATTCTCGGCCTCGTCCCAGATGACCGAATGCGGCCCGTCCATGATCTCGGACGTGACCTCGTCGTCGCGATGCGCCGGCAGGCAGTGCATGAAGAGTGCATCGGGCTTGGCGTGCGCCATCAGGCGCGCGTTCACCTGGTAGCCGCGCAGCTGATTGTGGCGCCGCTCGCGCGCGGATTGGGGGTCGTGCATCGAAACCCACGTGTCCGTCACCACGAGGTCGGCGCCCTCGACCGCCTTCATCGGGTCGCGCTCGATCGTGATGCGGTCATGCAGCGAAGGCTCGGGATCGAGCGGCTCGGGCCCGGTGAAGGTCAGGTCGAAGCCGAACTGCGTCGCGGCATGGGCGAAGGAGGCAAACACGTTGTTGCCGTCGCCCGACCAGACGACCTTCTTGCCCGCGATCGGGCCGCGATGCTCCTCGTAGGTCATCACGTCGGCCATGATCTGGCAGGGATGGGTGCGGTTCGTCAGCCCGTTGATGACCGGCACCGTAGCATGCTCGGCCATTTCCAGCAGCGTCGCCTCTTCGAAGGTCCGGATCATGATGAGATCGACGTAGCGCGACAGGACGCGGGCGGTGTCGGCGATGGTCTCGCCATGGCCAAGCTGCATGTCGGCGCCCGACAGGACCATCGTCTCGCCGCCCATCTGGCGCACGCCCACGTCGAAGGAGACGCGAGTCCGGGTCGAGGGTTTCTCGAAGATCAGCGCGACCATGTGGCCGGCCAGCGGGCGGTCGTCGTCTGGGGCAGCCTTGGGACGTCCGTTGCGACTGTCCTTCATGGCGCGGGCCGTGTCGATGATCTGGCGCAGGTCGGATTTGTCGGTTTTGTGGATATCGAGGAAATGCGGCATCGGTCGGTCCCGGTTTGATCGGTCGGACCGGGGGCTGTCTGCCCCCGGACCCCCGAGAGTATTTCTAGCAAGATGAAGCTACACGGCCTGTTCGAGTGCCGTCGCTGCGGCATCGAGACGGTCGAGCGCGGCGGCAATCTCGTCATCGGTGATGTTGAGCGGCGGCAGCAGGCGCACGACATTGTCGCCGGCCGGCACCGTCAGGAGGTGTTGCGCGTAGCCCTGCTTGACCAGCTCGGCCGCGGGAACGCGCGCCTTGAGGCCGAGCATCAGGCCGGTGCCGCGCACCTCGTCGAAGATCTGCGGATGCGAGGCGACGAGCCCTTCGAGCCCCTGGCGCAGGCGCCCGCCGGCGGCGTTCACGCGGGGCAGGAAAGCGTCCTCGGTCATCAGCTCCATCACGCGGGCGCCGACGGCGCAGGCCAAGGGGTTGCCCCCGTAGGTCGAGCCGTGAGTGCCGGCGGTCATGGCGAAGGCCGCCTTTTCGGTGGCGAGCACCGCGCCAAGGGGAAAGCCGCCGCCGATGCCCTTGGCGACCATCATGATGTCTGGCGTGATGCCGGCCCATTCATGGGCAAAGAGGCGGCCCGTCCGGCCCATCCCGCATTGCACCTCGTCAAGGATCAGGAGCGTGCCCGTCTCGTCGCACAGCTCTCGCAGCGCCTGCAGGTCGGCGTCGGGCATGACGCGGATGCCGCCCTCGCCCTGGATCGGCTCGACCAGCACTGCGGCCACGTCCGACGTCAGCGCGGCGCGCAGCGCATCCATGTCGCCCCAGCGAAGCTGTACGAAGCCCGGCAGGAGCGGGCCGAAGCCCTTGGTCATCTTTTCGGACCCGGCGGCGGCGATCGCGGCGCTCGAACGGCCGTGGAACGCGCCTTCGAAGGTCAGGATCGCCGTGCGGTCCTCGCCCTTTTCGGACCAGTACTTGCGGGCCATCTTCACGGCCAGTTCGCAGCTTTCGGTCCCGGAATTGGTGAAGAACACCGTGTCGGCGAAGGTGTGGTCCACCAGCAGCTGCGCAAGGCGCTCCTGGTTCGGAATGTCGTAGAGGTTTGACACGTGCCAGAGCTTTCCGGCCTGCTCGGTCAGCGCCTCGACCAGCGCAGGATGGGCGTGGCCGAGCGCATTCACCGCGATTCCCGCCCCAACGTCCAGGTATCGCGTCCCGTCCTCCGTCCAGAGCCATGTGCCCTCGCCCTTGACGAAGGTCAGGGGAGCACGGTTGTACGTCGGAAGGATCGCGGGGATCATGGCAGAATCCTGAAAATGAAGCCCGAGAGGTGCCTCACCGGTCGGGCGCTGTCAACGATGTGGGTGCTGCACGGGCGTGCAAAGCTCAGACGCGGTTGCGTCGGCGTCGCAGGATCGAAATGATGCGGATCGGGTTGCCCATGCGCGAAGGCATAGGCGCCTTTCCCGCGTCCCGCAACGGGTCACGCCTTCAGGCGGTAGCCCCGGCGAAACCACGAGCAGGCCAGCGCCACAAGAGCCGCCGTCACGCCGAGACACACCACCACGCCCAGAAGCGGCGGCGCGTCGGACACCCCCAGCGTGCCGTAACGCGCTCCGTCGATCAGGTAGAAGAACGGGTTGAGATGGCTCGCCGCCGTTAGCGCGGGCGGCAGCGCATCTATCGAGTAGAACGTGCCCGACAGGAACGACAGCGGCGTGATGATGAAGTTGGTGATGGCTGACATCTGGTCGAACTTGGACGCGTAGATGCCCGCAAGCACCCCCAGCGCCCCCATCATCAGGGCACCCAGAAGGACGAACAGCAGGAACACCAGCGGGTGCGCCATGCCGGTGCCCAGCACCAGCACCATCACGACGCCGATCACCACCGCAACCAGCCCGCCCCGCGCGACGCCGCCGGCAAGGTAGCCTACCGTCATCTCGATGGCGGAAAGCGGCGGCATCAGGGTGTCCACGATGTTGCCCTGCACCTTCGCGGCCAGAAGCGAGGACGAGGTGTTGGCAAAACTGTTCTGGATCACCGTCATCATCAGAAGGCCCGGCGCCATGAACTGGACGTAAGGCACGCCCATCACGTCTCCGCGCGTGGGGCCGATGGCGATGGCGAAGACGGCCAGGAAAAGGCCCGCGTTGATCAGCGGCCCCATGACCGTCTGCGCCCAGATGCCCAGGAAGCGGCGGCATTCCCGTTCGGCCAGGGTGATCATCCCAAGCCAGTTCCAGCGGCCGAAGCGGCGCACCCCCATCTGCGTATCGGGTCTGTCGGACATGGGGCGGCTCCTGCTCGGGTTGTTATGGCCGTGACGGATGACTAGAATAGGCGTTCAACGAATTTCTCAAGCGGGCGCAAGAGGCCGCTTCTCTCCGAACCGAGGTGTGCAATGTCCTGGACCGACGAACGCGTCGAGCTTCTCAAGAAGATGTGGAACGAGGGCCAGTCGGCCAGCCAGATCGCCAAGGAGCTGGGCGGCGTGACCCGTAACGCCGTGATCGGCAAGGTCCACCGGCTGGGCCTGTCGAACCGCGCCCAAGGTGGTGACGTCGATGCGACCGTCGTCGAACCTGCTGCGCCAGCCGAGCCCGAGCCCGTCGTGACCGAAGCGGTTGAACCGTCCGTCCAGAAGCCCGTGGCGGATGAGCCGGTCGAGGCCGCGCCCGCCGCCGAAGAGGACGATGACGACGAGGAAGAGGACGAGCCCGTTTCGGCCCGCCGCCAGATCGTGCCTGCCGGCCAGCCCCTGCCCCCGCAGCCCTCGGCCAACGAGATCAGCGCCGAGGCTCTCGCCACCGTGCGCGAGGTCGAGAAGACGTCGAAGCGGCTGACCCTGATGGAACTGACCGAGCGGACCTGCAAGTGGCCGATCGGCGACCCGGCCAGCGAGAACTTCTGGTTTTGCGGTCTGCCGGTGCAGTCGGGCAAGCCCTACTGCGAGGCGCATGTCGGCGTGGCGTTCCAGCCCATGTCCTCGCGCCGCGACCGGCGCCGCTAAGGCTCAGACGAGGAAGCGCGCGGCCAGAGGCAACGAGGCCGCGCCCATCGCCCGCGCGACAGGGCCGACCGTTCCCTCGCGGATCTCGGGACGATCGCGGCCGGCGAAATCGGTTTCTTCGATCCGCCGCGCAACCTCGCGCACGATCCGGGCGCGAACGGTTTCCGGCAGGTAGCCGTCGATCATGATGGTCTGCACGTCGACCAGCGACACCGCGGTGACGGCCGCGTGCGCCAGAGCCGGAACCACCTGATCCAGCCACGCCTCGATCTCGTCCTCGACGCTGGACCATTCGAGCGGCAGCTTCAGCAGCGGCTCGAGGTCCTTGCCCGACGCGACGATGAACTGCCCGAGCCTGTAAAGAGATGCGAGGTCGTAAAGCGGCCGCGTGCTGCCATCCGCCTGCGCGATGGGAAGCGTTCCGATGGCACCGGCACGGCCGGTGGGGCCGGTATAGAGATGGTTGTCGATGACGAGCCCGCCGCCGACGTAATAGCCGATGAAGACGTGCAGGAACGCGTCACGCTCGGAGCAATGCGTGCCGAAGACGAGTTCGGCGGCGCAGGGCGCCGTTGCATCGTTGATGCCCTGAACCCTGTAGCGGCACCGCTCGGTCAGTTCGGCGGCGAAGTTCCTGTTTTGCCAGGCAAGCAGCTTGTCGCGCGGGACAGTCACCTCGTCCGCCAGATGCCAGATGCGGGCCGGCGTCGCCACGCCCAGTCCTTCCACCCGGGCGCGCTGCTCCGGATTCAGCACCTCTTCCAGAGCGTCGATCGAACGGGCTACACGATCGAGAACGACGTCGAAGTCCGGCCAGTCGTATGTCTGCCTGTCGCTCGCGCGGACCGCCCCGGTCATATCCACCAGCACGTGCTCGATCCAGCTGCGCCCAATGGCGATGCCGTGAAAGAACGCGGCATCGGGATTGAGCCGCATCGGCACCGAAGGCTGGCCGACCCGGCCCCGGCGCGGCGCCTCGCGCAGAAGCATGCCGTCCTGCTCCAGCGCGCGCATGATGACCGAGACCGTCTGCGCTGAAAGCCCCGTCAGTCGCGCAATCTCGGCCTTGGCGAGCGGCCCGTCCTGGCGCAGGATCGACAGCACCAGGCGCTCGTTATGCGCCCGCACCCGCGTCTGGTTGGTTCCACGCATGGCGCCGCGGATGGGATCGGACGCTTGTAAGTCACTTTGAACCATTTCGGGTCCTCGCGAAGGGGTTGTGTCGCGCAACGCGCCTTCAACCATTTCGACAGTCTATAGCAATAGCAACGCGTAAGGCCCGCGACGTTGAATATTCCTAGTACGGTTGTCAGGAATGGCGACAGAGCGCCAGATTGCCGTAGCGACGTTTGCGCCCATGTTGTCGAATTGACGCTAAGCCGCACCCGACTGCGGCCAGCTGGGAGATCATACGACATGGCCACCGCCTTCTGGACCCGCCTCGGCAGCCGCGTGTGCTGCGTCACCGCATTGACCCTTTCGCTCGTTGCCGTGCAGGCGACGGCAGGCAGCAGCTGCTGGGATATGGACGGCGCAACCCTGCGCCTCAGCGTCGAAGGCGCCGACCGGGTGCTGCGCTATCAAGGGCCGCCGTCGGTTCTTGTGGATCTTGGGATCGAGCGGGGCGCCCTCCTCTTCCGGGGCCGCGAGACCGACGGTGCGTTGCAGGGGACGGCCCATGCAATCAGCCCGCCCTGTCCAGAAGCAGAGGTGACTTACCCGGTCGAGGGACAGGTCCACGCCAGCCGAAACCGGATCACGCTGCGCGGACTGCGCCCTCTCTTGTCCGCGTGCCGTCCCGACGGGTCCGTCGCCGCCGAGACGCTGGTGCTGGTACGAAAACTCGGCTGCTGAAGCGCTTTGAAGGGATTGGCACACCGGGCCGGCTGTCGATCCGCGCGAGTGGAAAGCGCCGCGCGGCGGTCAGGTCCACGGGCACTTGCGTTCGAGCGCGCCATGAAGCTGCCCTCCACCATGATGCCCCGAAAGGTGCTGCTAAAGCCGGTCTGATCGGACGCCGCGGCCTCGGGCTACCCGCACTCGACACGGTGGCCCGAATCCACCACCCTTCGCGAGCGCTCGGATCGTGTTTCCGGCCGTGCGGCACGAACGAGTCAAGGCTGACCGACACCTCCGGGAGGGAACGCGCATGGACGGGTGGATCGTCGCATGAAAGCAGGTTCACACCCGGAAACGCGAAGGGACGACAGCCGCTCGCAGGCGGGAATGTTCGGAGCCATCGTTTCCGCTTTGGAAGTACGCGCCGATCCAAGACCGCGGTCGCGTCGATGATCCAGCCTCGAAGCAGCTTCATGCCCACCAATCGCTCTCGCGCATTCCAAACCGCTTCTGACAGATAGGGAAGCACGATCCGGTCCTTGCAGCCGTGCACCGACAGAGTGCCATCACACGTCGCGCGGAAAAAACGTATGTTCCGGTGCGCCGCCGCCTCACGAACCCACGTTCCCGGGCGCTGGACCCGGGACAACTTGCACTGGCGCGCTCCGTGGACCAATTGGCGTCCGAACCCAAGAATGACCGGAGACGCCCGCATGACCACGATGCCCCGTTTCGCGCTCGTCAGCGCGCTCGCCCTTACCGCCTCTGCCGCGTCGGCCGCCGATCTCGCACCGCTCGTCGCGCCCGCCGACCTCGAAGCCTCGCTGGACGAGGTGCGGGTGATCGACATCCGCAGCTCGGGTGATGACGGCTTTGCCGGCGGCCACGTCGCGGGTGCCGCCTCGGCGCCCTACCAGCTATTTCGCGGTCCCGCCGAGAACCCCGGTGCGCTCGTCTCATCCGATGCACTGGAGCAAGCCTACCGCGAGCTCGGCCTCGAAACGGACGATCACGTCGTCATCACCTACCAGGGCACCGACGAGACCGATTTCGGCGCTGCAGCGCGGGTTTATTGGACGCTGAAATCGTCTGGCTTCGAGGATCTGTCGATCCTGAACGGCGGCATCAACGCCTGGACCGAGGCTGGCTACGACCTGACCGATGCACCGGCCGAGGTCGAGGCTTCGGAAATCGAGGTAACCTGGAACGACCAGTGGACCGCCACAGCTGAGGACGTGCAGCAGGCGATCGGCGGCGGCGATGAGGCGCTGCTGCTCGATGCCCGCCCCGAGAGCTTCTGGAACGGCAAGCAGGCGCACCCCGCGGCCGCCAAGCCCGGCACCCTGCCCCAATCCCAGTATTTCGAGCACGCCGGCTGGTTCTCGGACGGACCAACTGTCGTCGATGCCGTCGCCGCGCGGAACATCGCGGCCGAGCAGGACTTCACCGACGCCGAATCCATCATCTCGTTCTGCAATACCGGCCACTGGGCCGCGACCAACTGGTTCGCCCTGTCCGAGCTGGCACGCGTCGAGAACGTCAAGCTCTACCCCGAGTCGATGGTCGGCTGGTCAAATGCCGGCTACGAGATGGCCAACGTGCCCGGACCGCTGAGCATGATGTGGAACAACATCACCTCGGCGTTCTGAGAGAAGACCACCGGAAGGGGAGAGCCCATGTCCAATATCGAAGTCGCACCGCCTCCGTCCCCCTACGGCGCATCGACCCTGACGCGCGTCGCTCTCATCGGGGCGGCGCTTGTCTTTGCGCTCGCCGTCTCGGCGCTGGCCGGGGCACGCTACGGCGCGCTTCTCCTGATCGGATTGGGCTTCGGCGCGACACTCGAAGGGTTGCGGTTCGGCTTCGCCGGGCCGTGGCGGCGGATGATCGTCGATCGCAACCCGGACGGGCTTCTCGGGCACCTGCTGTCGATCGGGCTGGTGGCGCTGGTGGCTTTCCCCCTCCTCGCCACCCACGGGCAGGAACTGATCGGAGCGCATGCCCCCATCGGCTTTGCGATGGTCGGCGGGGCCTTCGTGTTCGGCCTGTCGATGCAGCTCGTCATGGGCTGCGGGTCGGGCACCTTGGTCAACGCGGGCAGCGGCAACCCGATCGGGCTGCTCGCCCTGCCCTTCTTTGCCATCGGCTCGTTCCTCGGCGCCTTCAACCTGATCTGGTGGACCAACCTCGGCGCGTTGCCGGTGATCGCGCTCGACGGCACCGACGGGCTGATCCTGACGCTGGCGGGCCTGGCGGCCGTGGCCGCACTGGCGCTGTGGCTCGCCCCGCCCGAGCATCGCCGCATCCAGCGCCGCTATGTCATCGCGGCGGTGCTGCTCGCCGGCCTCGCCGTCCTGAACCTGATCGTCGCCGGCCAGCCCTGGGGCGTGGTCTATGGCCTTGGCCTGTGGGTCGCGAAGGGCGCGACGAGCGTCGGCCTCCCGACCGAGGCCTCGGCCTTCTGGAGCCTGCCTCCGAACCAGGACCGCATCGCCGAAAGCCTGCTGACCGACGTGACCTCGCTGACCAACCTCGGGATCATCGCGGGCGCGTTTCTCATCACCGCGTGGCGCGGGGGCTTCGCGCAGAAGCTGCCGAGCTATCCCGCAAAGGCCTGGGCGTCGGCCATCGTGGCGGGGCTCGCCCTTGGCTATTCCTCGCGGATCGCCTTCGGCTGCAATGTCGGCGCGTTCTTCTCGGGAATATCGACCGGATCGTTGCACGGCTGGGCGTGGTTCGCTGCCGCCTTCGCCGGCTCGGCCGTGGGGGTGAAGCTGCGCCCGAAACTCGGACTTGGGGGCTGACCGATGACACGCAAGCTTACCGCCGCCATCGCGCTGGTCCTCGTCTTTGGCCTGCTGGCCTTCGACCTCGTCGCGTCCGAGCCGCCGGACCCCTACGATCAGCCGGCGTTTCTTGCGCTCGGCTCCGGCGCGGCCGCGTCGGGGGCGCATTGCGCGTCACTGCCGACTGCCGATTGATGCGCCGGCACCAACCGGCCCTTGCACCCCGCCCCCCCTCTTTCTATGAGGCGCGCGGATCATAAGGAGGGACGGGCGATGTCGCGTCTCGTGATGAAATTCGGCGGCACGTCCGTCGCCACCCCGGACCGCATCAAGCGGGCCGCCAAGCGCGTCGCGCGCGAGGTGGCGAACGGGCACGACGTGATCGTCATCGTCTCGGCCATGGCCGGCAAGACGAACGAGCTGGTCGGCTGGGTGAACGAGACCTCTCCCATGTACGACGCGCGCGAATACGACGCCGTCGTGTCGAGCGGCGAGAACGTGACTGCCGGCCTCATGGCGCTGACCCTGCAGGAGATGGAGATTCCCGCGCGGTCGTGGCAGGGCTGGCAGGTGCCGCTGAAGACCAACGGCGCCCACGGCGCGGCACGGATCGAGAAAATCCCGACCGCGAATCTCGACGAGAAGTTCGCCGCGGGCATGAAGGTCGCCGTCGTTGCCGGCTTCCAGGGGATCAGCCCCGAAGGGCGGATCACCACGTTGGGCCGGGGCGGGTCAGACACCACCGCCGTCGCCTTCGCCGCCGCCTTCGACGCCGTGCGCTGCGACATCTACACGGATGTGGACGGGGTCTACACGACCGATCCGCGCATCACCGCCAAGGCCCGCAAGCTGGACCGCATCGCCTTCGAGGAAATGCTGGAGCTGGCCTCGCTCGGCGCCAAGGTGCTTCAGACCCGCTCGGTCGAGCTGGCGATGCGGTTCGGCGTGAAACTGCGTGTGCTGTCGAGCTTCGAGGAATATGACGAGACCGCGGGAACGCTGGTCTGCGCGGAGGACGAGATCATGGAATCCAATGTCGTGAACGGCGTCGCCTACTCGCGCGACGAGGCCAAGATGACCCTTCTGGGCGTCGAGGACCGCCCCGGCATAGCGGCGGCGATCTTCGGACCGCTGGCCGAGGCCGGCGTGAACGTGGACATGATCGTCCAGAACATCTCGGAGGGCGGCAAGACGGACATGACGTTCTCCTGCCCCGTGGATCAGGTCGCGCGGGCGAAACAGGCCATCGAGGCCTCGGGAGCCGTGGAATACGGCGAGCTGGTGGTGGACGACAACGTCGCGAAGGTGTCGGTCGTGGGGATCGGGATGCGGTCCCATGCCGGGGCTGCGGCGCGGATGTTCGCGGCGCTGAAGGACGAGGGCATCAACATCCGCGTCATCACCACCTCGGAAATCAAGATCTCCGTCCTGATCGACCGCAAGTACATGGAGCTTGCCGTCCAGGCGCTGCATGACGCGTTCGAACTCGAAAAGGCGCGGTAGGAATTCCGTAGGATTCGCGTCGGAGCTTTGTAAGAGGCTCTGACGACTGATCGGATGCGATATCGCTCTGCAGAGGCCCGGACCACAGGACCGCTGCCGCTCACGTGGCGGCCAAGAACGCCCGCGGCACGGGCAGTGACCGCACCGCGTCGGCGATCTTTCCGCAAGCTTCTTTCGCCTGTCGGCACGGTGGCCTATACAAAAGGGCAGCCTGCGAAGGGCGCCAGAGGGATGGACCTGCGAGAATGACGCAGCAGAGCAGCGAATCGGAGAGCCGCAAGCTTCTCAAGCGTTTGCGCGATACCCTCGCAGAGGAAAGCGAGGGGCAGGAACGGCTGGACCACATCACCTCGATCATCGCGTGCTCGATGCGGACCGAAGTGTGCTCGATCTACTTGTTTCGCGATGCAGAGACGCTGGAGCTATGCGCGACCGAGGGGCTGAAGCCCGAGGCGGTCCACCAGACGCGGATGCGCCTGGGCGAAGGGCTGGTGGGGCGCGTGGCGCGGCTGGGCAAGAACATCAACGCAGCCGACGCCCCCTCGACCAGGGGGTTTCGCTACATGCCCGAGACGGGCGAGGAGATCTATTCCAGCTTCCTCGGCATCCCGATCCAGCGGCTGGGCGAGAAGCTGGGCGTCCTTGTCGTCCAGTCCAAGGATGCGCGCACCTACACCGACGACGAGGTCTATGCGCTCGAGGTGGTCGCGATGGTGCTGGCCGAGATGACCGAGCTTGGCGCCTTCGTGGACGAGGGTGCGGCCCTGTCGGCACGACACCAGCATCCCGTCCTGTTCCGCGGCCTGGTCGGTCAGGAAGGCACGGCCGAAGGACGTGTCTGGCTGCACGAGCCGCGCGTGGTCGTGACGAACCCCGTGGCCGAGGACCCCGAGGCCGAGCGTGAACGCCTGACCGCCGCCGTAGAACAGCTTCAGGTCAGCGTCGACGACATGCTCGACCACGCCAAGGTCGTCGACAAGGACCAGCGCGAGGTGCTGGAGACGTACCGCATGTTCGCGCACTCTCGCGGGTGGCTGCGGCGCATGTGCGAGGACATCGATCGCGGCCTGTCGGCCGAGGCGGCCGTCGAGAAGGAGCAATCCTCGGCCCGCACCCGCCTCGAATCGGCCAGCGACGTCTATTTCCGCGAGCGGATGCACGACCTCGACGACTTGTCGCGCCGGTTGCTGCGCATCCTCACCGGTCAGGGCCGCGAGACGGGCGCCGAGATGCCGTCCGACCCCATCCTCATCGCCCGCGATATCGGGCCAGGCGACCTGCTGGATTACGGGCGCTTGCTGAAGGGCATCGTGCTCGAGGGAGGCTCGGTCGGATCTCACGCGGCCATCGTCGCGCGCGCTCTGGCCATTCCGCTGGTCATCCACGCCCGTGGCATCACCACCGAAGCGCTGAACGGCGACCACGTGCTGGTCGATGGAGAGCAGGGTAACGTGCACCTGAGGCCCGAGGACAACATCGTTGCGGCCTTCCGCGACAAGATCGCCATGCAGGCCAAGGCGCAGGAACGCTACGCCGATCTGCGCACCCAGCCGGCGCAGGCGCTGTGCGGCACGACCATCGCGCTGTCGATGAACGCGGGCCTGATGGCCGACCTGCCCTCGCTGACCGGCTCGGGGGCCGAGGGTGTGGGCCTGTTCCGCACCGAGTTGCAGTTCCTCGCCAACCGCTCGGTGCCGAAGCGCGGCGACCTCGCCCGCCTCTATGCGCGCGTGATGGACGCGGCCAAGGGCAAGCCGGTGGTCTTCCGCACGCTCGACATCGGGTCGGACAAGGTGCTGCCCTACATGAAGCGCCCCGAAGAGCCGAACCCGGCCCTGGGCTGGCGCGCGATCCGCGTCGGGCTCGACCGGCCGGGCATCATGCGGATGCAGCTTCAGGCGCTGATCCGGGCGACGGCGGGACGTCCGCTGCACGTGATGTTCCCGTTCATCGCGCAACTGGACGAATTCCGCGCCGCACGCGACATCCTCGACCGGGAGGTGGCCCATGAACAGAGCCTCGGCCACACCCTGCCGACCGAGATCCGGGTGGGTGCGATGGTTGAAACGCCGTCGATGGCCTTCGCCTCGGCCGCGTTCTTCAGAGAGACCGATTTCGTCTCGATCGGGGGCAACGACCTCAAGCAGTTCTTCTTTGCCGCCGACCGCGAAAACGAGCGGGTCCGCCGCCGCTATGATACGCTGAACGTCAGCTTCCTGAACATCGTGCAGATGATCGCCGACCGCTGCGACGACGCCGGAACGCCCGTCAGCTTCTGCGGCGAGGATGCGGGGCGGCCGCTGGAGGCAATGGCGCTGGCCGCCTCGGGCCTGCGCGCGCTGTCGATGCGGCCGGCGTCGATCGGGCCGGTCAAGCACCTGATCCGGCGCGTGAACCTCGCCGAGGCACGCTCGGTCATCGAGGCCGCGCGCGACCGGGGCGACCAGAGCGTGCGCGACCCCCTCAATGCCTGGC
>NZ_JBELKF010000172.1:0-4135 GCF_042089775.1 Palleronia sp. | reverse complement strand
GCGGTCTCGGCGAACGCCTGGAAGGCCGTGGGGGTCAGCGAAGCCCTGGAAGATCAGGGGGCACATGTGGCGACGACGCGGGTCGAAGGCGTTCGCCGCCTGGCCGCGGCCGCGGCGCTCGAAGCAGACGATGCCAGCCTTCGCGAATACGCGACCCTCGAGCAGTCGGGGCGGGTCGAGGTGTCGCTCGGCATGTGGAGCGTCGAGGAACTGGACGAATGGGCGGGCCGGATCGTGTCCCTCGATGCCCGCATCGATCAGGTGATCGACGAGGTCCAGGTCGACCTGATGGCCTCCGGCCTGCGAAAGGACGAAGCGTCGCTGCTCGCCCGCGGGCTGCTGCTTGCCAGTTCGGTGGAGGCGCGCTTCGGTGGAGATCACCCGGTGTCGCGCACCACGCTTGCCCAGATGATCGACGAGGACGAGCCCGAAGCCGGGTCCGTGGCGCGAGCGGCGCTCGGTCGGATCGATGCCGGGATCGGCCGGGACTTCGAGAAGGTGATGGAGCGGGCCCGCTTTACCGATCGGCCCGTGACGGTCGCGATGGAATTCTGAAGCACCGCGACCTCTGAGAGGCGCGGCCGCGCTACTCCTGCTGATCGCCGGTTGAAGGGGTCGGGGTAGGACAACGCGCGAGCCCGATCAGCCGTCCTTCACCTGCCGGTCCCGATCATCGATCTCGTCCATCTCGGCGATATGCGCCTGAATCCTGTCGATGGCCCTTCGATGGCGGCGCATCAGGTTGGCACGACGGACGCCATTCACCGCGACTCCGACGGCGACGATGGCGAGCGCCAGCACGATCAGCCCGGCGCGCAAAGCGGATCCAACCTGTGAGAAATCCGCCAATGCGAAGGCGCCGAGCGCGATCAGCAGGACCGTCGCGTCGACACGGCCGAGAACGATGAACGCGTCGAAGATCGATCGATTATCTTGGTCGGGACCGCCCACACGGGTCATGATACGCTCCTCGCTTGGGCCTGTCGTTACTGTAAGTCCACGAGCCGAGATGCCGCAAGGGCAGGGCAGGGCATGTCCGGCTCCGGACCGTAATCGGCGCCGATCCTGAACACGCCTGCACCGCGCAAAGAAACGACCTGCCACCATCAAGGCGGCAGGTCGCAAGTCGAACCTGGCAAAAGGGTCAGCGTGCGGTGTCAGCCAGGCCTTACTGACCCTGCGCTTTTTCCTTCTGGATGCGCCAATCCCGGTAGCTCTCCCAGGCCTGCAGGTAGAGGCGCAGCATCTCGGCACGCTTGGCCTTGTCCTTGTAGGCGCCGTGGATATCGGTCCGCATCTTGCCCAGCGGGTTGCCCTTCTCGATGCCTTCGCCGGTCTTCAGGATGTCGAAGAATTCATCGTAATAATCCGCCCGCTCCTCTTTCACCCGGGCCAGGATGTAGGTCAGCACACCGGCCGAGCCGAGCGACTTCAGGCGGCGCGCATCGGAGAAGACTTCTGCGAGGGTCGGGTGTTTTGCCAGCGTGATGCTGAGTTCGGTGGTCGATGGCGTGACCTGGGCCAGGATGTCGAGGCCACTGTCGACCCGCCACATGAACTTCGCCGCGGCCTTCAGAACCCGTTCGTCGCCAGCGGAGCTGTCGGCCAGCTTCGAGCGCTTGGCATGGGTGTCGAAGGTCGAGAACGCCTCTTCGGCCACGTTCCACGAGATCGGGATCTCGATCGGTTCGTTGGCCTCGATGCAGGCCATCAGGCGGTGCTGGCCGTTGAGCAGGCGGGTGTTGCTCGCGTCGGCGTCGTCAGCGAAGGGATTGCGCGTGAAGGCGATCGGCTGCGCGTTCACCATCCAGAACCCGCCCTTGATGTCGCGCGCCATCATCTTGACGTGGGCCGGCTGGATCTTCCGGTTGTGCATGTTGAAGCGCAGCAACTCGCGCGCCAGCTTCGGCGTCACCGTGATCGTCTTGAGCTGAAGCTGAGGCCGCTCGCCTTCGTGATCATGAGCCTCCTTCAGTTCCTTGCCGATGCGATCCTCGTAATCGTCGCTCTCGGCGAGATCCGTGACGCGACCCTCGCGAATACCGGGGTAGCCATCCATGATCGGCAGGCCGAGGTTCGGAATCGGCACGTCCTTCATCGGCGGCTTGAAGTCGACATCCAGGCTCTCGGGATCGATGTCGTCGATCTCGTCCTTGCGGCCTTCCTTCCTCAAACGCCGCTTCTCGGCGGCCACCGCCTTCTTGATCGCCTGCTCATGGGCGGCCTCGTAGCGCGCCTCGTCGACAACTTCCATCATCGAGGTGTCGGGGGACCACAGGTAGGTGTCGCGGGACAGATCGCCGTTGAAGGCATCGTTGAAGGCCTGAATGGCGCCGCCGATTTCTTCATCCTCACCCAGGCCGGCGGTGTTGCTGCCTTTGCTTAAACGCCGTGCGCGGGCGCGGTGCGACAACATCTCGTTGCGGAACTTGTAGGTCGACCGGAACGAGGCGTTCTTCTCGTCGACATCCGGATGGAAGTCGCGGAGGAACTTGTGCAGATCATCCATTCGGTCGGCGCGCAGCGCCATGAAGAACAGGATGTTCAGCACGCCACTGCGCAGCAGGTTGTTCTTGTAATTGTCGCTGATGGTGACCGCTTCGATCAGCTCCGGATTGGCCTCCAGGACCCGCTCGAGGCGCGACCAGGCGATCTGCGCCTTGCTGCGGCCGAATATCCCGTTCTCGATGCGGATCATGCGCCCCATAAGGCGTGCCACGGTGCCGGCCTGCGGGACGCCGCGCGCTTCGAGGACGCCGCTGTAGCGGCGCTTGCGGTGCTGGTCGATGGTGTGAACGACATCGCCTGGCACGTTGCGTGCCATCACCGTTCTGATGGCGGTGTCCGCGTCCCGGATCGCCGCGAGACGGTGGAAGCCGTCGATCACGCGGCCTTTCTCATCGAGGATGATCGTCTGGCTGTTCAGGATCCATGCATCCTTGCGCATCGCGCTCGCATAGGACTTGATCGCCCGTTTGTCTTCCCGGCGCTGAACGGCAATGGAGCGAAGCATGACGCCCGCCTCGTGCGGTGTGATCGTCTCCTCGGTGTAGACGATGCCGGAAGGGCTCTTCTCGAGGAGGCGCGCGTCCGTTTTTCCCCCATCCACGACCTGGTGCTGGTCACCATTGTCAGTGTCCTGAATGGCTGCGTTTTCTATAACGGTCATCGCATGAAGCTCCTGATCGAAAGTCATCATCGTTCCTGTAATGCTGCGTGCTGCCTTCGGCTGTCGGAGGGTTCGATTTTTCCTCGCAAAGCCGAGGACGGCGTGCGCGTCTGTGATCATCATCTCTATTTTGCGAAGAATTCCGAACATACGGAAAAGTCTGTTTCGCAGGACTTGGGGGTTGGATCTTCGCCTTCAAGCTAAAAACTTGCTTCAAGCAACATCCGCAACATCATGCCCTCACGTCAAGACTTCCGTGGTGTCAAAATTGTTTTTCGCATCAATATATAGGGGGTAAACCGCGAACATAGTCTATATGCACCACGAGATCCGGTGCGCGTGGGTCGGTTTTCCACGACTTTCCGGCTCCGCGGCTCCAGTCGGTGTGCTACTTTTTTCGCAAGATTCGTTTATCGTCGGCGCAACAGGATCGCGAGAGGCAGGCCATGACCGTCCATATGAACGTGAAGTGCAAGGAAGGCCGGTTCCGCGGGGATCTGCCGAAGTGGAGCGCTTCGGTGACCGGGGCCAGCTACTACTTCACCAGCAAGCTCGAGAAGCTGCTCGACATCCATGGCTTCGCGCCCTTCGCGGTCGAGCCCGGCCGGTCGACCTGGACCCTGAAGCCCTCGATCTGCCAGCCGCCCCTCTACCTGGCGACCATCCTGAAATCCCAATACAATGGCCAGCTGAGTGCCCAGGTGAGCTCGATGCTCGAGGCGGCGACCGCCGGGCGCAAGCGCGAGGACGGCCTCGATCGGTTTCTCGGTCGCCCCGCCAGCGATCCGGCGGGAGCGCAGCCCCTGCGCATCGAGGCCGGCACGAAGATCTTCGTGGCCAATTGCGACGAGGATGACATCGAGCGGCGCAACTTCCTGATCGGCGCCGGTTGGCACCCGGTCAGCAAGCCATCCGAGAAGCTCGTCGAGAAGTTCGGGACGATGCCGTTTCGCACCTCCGATGCCT
>NZ_JBELKF010000049.1:0-25096 GCF_042089775.1 Palleronia sp. | reverse complement strand
TCGTTGGAGCGGACTCTACCTCAAACCGGAGGAAGAAACGGGGCTCAGGTCATCACGCTTCCTGAGGAGCAGTCAGAAGCGACCTCCTCTCTGCTGGAAATGGCTTGGAATCCTCTTCTCTTAGCGACGAAAGGACACCCCGGCACTTGTTTCAGCAAGTCCGGCTCCATGCTCCACGCTCCGTGACCGGCGTCAATCAATCGGGGGGAAGACGCTCGCCCGGTTTCAGCTCCTGTGCATCGTCAGAGGGGCCCGGCCCCTTACGCTTCATCTCCTTGTTGGCGCGAACCGTCTCGGCGTCCTCACCTTCCAGCATCTCAGGGTCCATGCTCTCGGGATCGCGCCCGTGTGAGGCACCCTCTTCCTCCCGGATCTGCTCCGCTCTCTCGTCGACCCGATCTTTTCCGCTGCTCATTATCTTCTCCAATGCTGTGCATCGCCTATTCGGTAAACACCCCGCGAAGCAGACGTGTTCCGCCCCCCTGCGTCTCTCCGCGCCCGCTCTCGCCAACGCCTCACAAAGGTCTGGTCGAAACAAGCACCGTCCTCGGCCGTGCAAGACCGTACACTGTGGCCGGAATAGGGCGTCCGAGCAGATCGCGGGAGCAACGGGACGACGATGTTGAGGCCATCGGCAGCGCCCCATCTTGTCTGCCACGTTCAAGCCCGTTTCGAAGAGCGGGAGGTGCCCTCGCTGCGAAGCGTCAGGCCGCTCTTGCGCCTCCGCGACAAGAAGGCCAAGGGACTGCAGAAAATGTCGTCGAATGGATTATCGGGCCCGAAGAGAAAGTGCACGTCGAGGGGCGTAAGCGTCGGGCCGGTGAACCGTTCGAGCTTGGGCAGGAGGTGGGTGAGCTGCCCTGGCGGCTTCGGTCGGCAGGTTACGCGCGCGACCGCGATACCCGTTTCTCCAGGTCGTGCGCTCTTTGCTGCGCGCGTACCTGCCCGCGCCGATCAGGCCTTCGACATCGGCCTCCCCGATCAGTTGATGGGCAGCCTCGGCGATGCTGCGAAGAAAGTCGCCCTGATCGCGCTTGGCCAGAAGCTCGGACAGGTCCATGACCGTCCTGGTCATCGGGGTCTCCGCGTAATCCGTGGTTGAAGTCGCCAAACTCCACCTCGACCATGCACTTCGATGGCCCCCCCGGGATAGCACCGTTGTCGGCGCTGAAATTACACCAGATCCTCGGGCGCTACCCCGATATCGTCGGGATCTTTCCGAACGTAGCCTTCCTCATGCGCCTGATCGGCGGTGCTGTTCGAGCAGAATGACGCATGGCAGACCTCGAGCCGCTACATGATGGTCGAGGCCTTCGCTCAGATCGACAAGGAGGAGATCGACTCTCAGCATAACCATAAAAGCCGCCTGATCATGCCCTCCGGCCATCCGGGACATTACACCAGCTTGACGGATGTGACCGGCCGGTCAGCCAGCACCCCGTTTGCTGGTCGGCGATGCGCTCAGCACCGGCCATACGCAAGTTGCAGCGGTAGTTGAAGCTGGCCGAGATGGTCCCGCACGCAACCTGAGCCGGTCGTCGCCCCCGCTGGAGCGCTGGGCACCATGGACGGGACGAGAGCGCCGCGGGCGGGTGGTCCTCGGGCCTGTTCTGAAGGCGCGAAATGTCGCCTGGGAACACTCCGTCGCTCGATCTCTTGGCGCGGGCTGTTCAGTGCGAAATGCCCCGCGTCGCCATGCCCCGCGTCGCCATGGCCCAGGCGCCGGGGCTACGGCAGGCGGACCCAAGCTTCCGTGGCCGAACAGGACCGCGTGCAGGATCATCAGGATCACCAGCTCGAGACATCGCTTGCACGTTCGCGGGTATGGCTCTGCGCGTCCTTCAGAAAGCCGCTTGCGAACAAGAACGGCGCCCATTCGGGCGAACGGTCGCGGTCGATCTTGCCGAGCGAGGTGTCGCCGTTGCGCATGTAGTCGCCGCTGACGATTCTCTCGGTGAGGCGCTGACAAGCTCGGGTAGGGAAGTCGCCGGTCAAGACAGCGCGCCTTTCCCTATGGTTGCTGTCAGAAAATGAGCCGAGGCCGGAGCCCCAGCCAGCGGTCATGGGCAGCGGCTGAGGCGCCGTCATGCAGCCTCACGCGATGACAGCAACAGCATTCTCCGCCGCGGTATGCCCCGATGCGATGGCGGCTTCGATGGTCGAGGGAAGGGGGGCGGCGGCGTGATCTCCGGCGATGTGCAGGTTCTTCCAAGGTAAGTCGTGCTTCAGCCGGTGCGCCAAATCTGCGGGAGAGGGCGAGAACGTCGCCGCCGCTTCGCGCAGAAGCCGCTGCGCCAGAGGGCGCCCTGAAAGACCCAAGGCGGCCGCTGTCTCGGACCAGAGCGTGGCGAGAATCGCTTCGGGGTCGCGCATATCCACATGATCGGCGGCCGAGACAGTGACCGAGACGACGTCGCCCCGCACGAAGATCCACTGCACCAACCCCGACAGGACGCCGAGCAGAGCGTACGAGTCCTCCAGTGGCTCCGTCACGCGGAAATGAGCGTTCAAGATCGCCTGCCCGGGCGCCGGGGCGGGAAGATCGAGCAGCCGTCCCGCCGCCGGCGCAGGGACTGCGAGAATCACCCGGTCGGTCGGCGCCAGAACGACCTCAGCGTCGTCAAATTGAAGTGCGGCAACTCGTTCGTCCTGCTTCTTCAGACCGCGGAGTGGACTGCGATATTGCGGGACGCAACCGGCCTCTGCGAGCGTGGCAATCGCCGGATCCACCAGCGTCGGGCCCAGCCCGTCCGGCATCGTGACCGGCCTGCAGGCCGCCGCACCGCGCAGGACCGTGCGGCGGAGGACCGCGGCGAGCGACCGCGCAGCGGCGTCCTCGGGCGGCGCGTTCAGGATGGCGAGCGTCAAAGGGTCCCACAGGTGCGTCCGAGCCGTCCCCGCGGGGCGGATTGCGTCCGCGACCGTTCGATGCGGACCCGCGGTCATCAGGCGTGCCGCATCAAACAGGGCGCTGATCCCGACCCCCGCGGGCAGACCGAGGCCGCCGCGCATCATGTCGCGCGGGCCTTCGGGCACCCTGATCCTCCAGCGTGCGCCGTTCGAAAGGTCGACGAATGGCAGCGCGGCGTCCCGAGCGATCTGCAGCCGGTCATGGCTGCCGATGTGACGGCAGTGGTCCATGACGGCCGAGTTGCCCGAGAGAACAAGGTGATTGCCATTGTCGATGCGCCTGTCGAGGCGACGGTCATGGAAGCTCCAGCACCGCCCGCCGGCACGGCCGGTGGCCTCCCATATCGTGACGTCGACACCGGCCGACACCAGCCGCAGCGCGGCCGCGAGGCCCGCCAGCCCGGCGCCGATGACATGGATGCGGGCCACGCGCTGCCTACCCGCGGCCCGGCTGAACCATGCAGCGTATCCCGTCATAGGCTTTCCCGATGCGGCCCCGCCGGGGCGGGGGGCGCGAAGGGTCAGCCTCGATGCACCTGAGAAGACGGTCGTAGGGTCCCATCATCAGAAGCGCGGGCGCCAGGCGCAGCCGCGGATGGCCGGCAATCTCGTGCCGCGCCTCGCCGAATGCCTCACGAGCTTCAGTTGCGAGCCGCGCCCGGACCTTAGGAAGGCCAGGGGCGCCGGGAACGCGCGACGGATCAGCGGGAATGCCGGCGTCTCGCAAGAGGTCGGCGGGGAGGTAGAGGCGCCCCAGCCCCGCGTCCTCTTCGATGTCACGCAGGATATTCGTGATCTGCAACGCGCGCGCAAGCGAGAGGGCAAAGCGCCGCGAGGTTTCGCCCCGCCAGGCGCCGAAGACATGCATGGACAGGATGCCGACTGCTCCGGCAACCCGGCGGATGTAAGCCTGGAATGTCGCGCGGTCGGGCGCGAGGATGCCGCGAAGGTCCATCCGCATCCCGTCGATGACGAGCGCGAATTCCTCGGGCGGCAGGTCGAATCGGGCGATCGCATGTGCGAGATCGCGGCCCACGGGAGTCGCCGCTTTCCCGTGCGCGGCGAGGTCCAGCTCGCGCTCCCACGCGTCCACGCCGGCGGCCTTGTCGGTCAGCGGCAGGGGGCCATCGACGATGTCGTCCACGCTCCGGCAAAAGGCGTAGATCGCGATGATCGCCCGGCGGCGTTCGGCTGGCAGAAGCCGCATCCCGAGGCGGAAGGAACTGCCGGAACGTGCGACGATCCCCTCGGGCACGAGCCCCATCGCCGGGTCGGTCATCAGTCTGCCGTTCGCAATGTTCACGGGGTCGCCAGCCGCGAAAGACCGGCAGTGCCGGCGCGAAGGAGGGCGCCGCGGGTAGCAGAGACCCGTCCAGCCACGGGATCTTCGCGCCGTAGCCGTGCAGAGAGGTGCCGCGCGAGCGACAGGATCACCGTCGCCTCGGCAGCGAGGCGGCGCGAGCGGATCAGTCGTGGAAGGGCGGCGGCGCGCGCCAGATCCTCATCCGTCGCATCGAGCGTACGGTCGATCGCGCGCCGCAACGGCGGCGTGAGCTGGGAGCGGCCCAGATCATCGGGCGAGGCGCCTTCAGCTTCGATCCAGTCCAGGGGCAGGTAAACGCGCCCCAGATCCATCCAGTCAGTGCGGAGATCCTGCAGGTGGTTGAGCACCTGCAACGCCGAACACAGCGCATCCGAGGCCGCGTGCGGCGCATCGGGTTCTCCATGAAGCTCCAGAAGGAATCGCCCCACGGGGACGGCAGAGTGGCGGCAATAGGTCTGCAGGTCGTTCCAGTCGCGGCAGGCCTGCCCCTCGACGTCGGCACGGAATGCTACAAGCATGTCGGTGGCATGACGCATGGCCGGGGGATGCCCCGCCTGATCGAGCGCAAGGCACAGGGCCGTGGCGGGGGGCCACGCCTCGGTGCCAGCCAAGGCGCCTTCGATCTGGTTGAGGCGCGCATGTTTCGTTTCCCGCGACAGGGCGGGGTCGTCCGCCATGTCGTCGGCGGCACGAACCACATCATAGAATGCCAGAACCGAAGGGCGCAGATGGCGGGGCAAGAGGAATGAGGCGACGGGAAAATTCTCTGCCTGGCGTGCGGCCGATGCCGGCCTTCTGGCGCCGCGGACCCATGCGGCAGCTTGTCGCGCCTCAGATTTTTGCATGCCGTTACTCATCCGAGACTTATCTGAGCCCTTTGGCTGGGACGATTATGACTATTCACGCCCGCGCCTCAATTGGTTGCAGATTGTAGAGACGGAGAGGCCGATGGCAAACGATACTAGCGTGATAGACCTGGACGGGAGCATGCGTGCAGACGTCGCAGGACGGCGCGTTCTGGTGATCGGCGCGGGTCCCGGAGGACTGGCGTCGGCCATGCTCCTGCGCGCCGCCGGCGCCGAGGTCACGCTGCTGGAAAAAGAAGACCGGCCAGGGGGCCGTACCGGCGCGTTCCAACAGGACGGCTTTACGTTCGACATCGGACCCACCTTCTTCCTCTATCCCGAAATCCTGGCCGAGATCTTTGCGGCCTGCGGTCGCGATCTTCAGGAAGAGGTGGAGCTCATCCGCCTCGACCCGATGTACCGGCTGCAGTTCCACGACGGGCGCGCCGTTGATGCGACCCACGACCCCGAGGTGCTGGCCCGCCAGATCGCCGAGATCGACCCCGGGGACGCCCGGCAGGTGGGCCCGTATCTCGAGGCGAACCGCGCCAAGTTCGACAGCTTCCGCACGATCCTTCAGCGTCCCTTCCTCGGGCCGCGCGACCTGATGCGCGGCGACATGGCGCGCGCCCTGCCAAACCTCCGCCCGTGGTCGACCGTCGACGGAGAACTGCGCCGCTGGTTCAAGAACCCGGACGTGCGCGTCGCCTTCTCGTTCCAGTCGAAGTACCTGGGCATGTCGCCCTTCAAGTGCCCCTCCCTCTTCACGATCATCGCGCATGTGGAATATGGCTTCGGCGTGTTCCACCCGCGCGGAGGCTGCAACGCGATCACCGCAGCGATGGCCCGGATCGCGCGCGAGATGGGCGTCGACTTGCGCCTGTCCGAGCCGGTGCGCAAGCTGACGCTTGAGGGACGGCGGGCCACCGGCGCCATCACGGACAAGGGCGCTTACGAGGCTGACGCAGTGGTGATGAACGCCGACTTCGCCCACGCCATGACGACGCTGGTGCCGGATGCCTCCCGGCGCCGGTGGACCGACCGCAAGATCGCGTCCAAGTCGTACTCCTGCTCGACCTTCATGCTCTACCTCGGAATCGAAGGGCAGGTGCCGTTGCAGCACCACACCGTCGCCTTCTCGGGCAACTATGCGCATAACGTGGCCGAGATCGACGCGGGCCAGGCGCCGGAGGATCCCACGATCTATGTGCAGAACGCCTCGGTCACCGATCCCACGCTCGCGCCCGAGGGGCACTCGACGCTCTACGTCCTTGCCCCCGTCGGCAACCTGACCGGCGGCACCGACTGGGGCGCGCTTGCGCCGTCCTACCGCGAAAAGATCCTCGCCCGGGTGTCGAAGCTGGCGGGGCGTGACATTCGCCCAATGATCCGCAGCGAATTGATGTACACTCCGGCCGACTGGCAGAGCCAGATGGCGGTCTACGAAGGGGCGACCTTCAACCTGGCACACAATCTCGGACAGATGCTGCACCTGCGGCCGCGCAACCGCTTCGAGGATATCGACGGTGTCTACCTGACGGGCGGCGGCACGCATCCCGGCTCGGGCCTGCCCACGATCTTCGAAAGCGCGCGCATCGCGAGCCGCCTTTGCGCGACCGACCTCGGCCTGCCGGGCGCTGGCGAGTTGACGACTGCTCTTCCCAAGGAGGCCACGATATGAGCACGACCGCGATCATTGGAGGGGGCCTTGGTGGCCTCGCCGCGGCCTGCACACTTGCGGCGCGCGGGCACAAGGTCACGCTGCTGGAACGCAACGACTGGCTCGGCGGGAAAGCCGCGGTGCTCGAGGAAGGCGGCTACCGGTTCGACATGGGCCCGACGATCCTGACCATGCCCCGCGTGCTGGAACGCATCTTCGCCGAGGCCGGAAAGGACCTGCATGCCGAGCTCGACCTGCGCCGCCTCGACCCGCAATGGCGCTGCTTCTACGAGGACGGCGCCGTCCTGGACCTGCGCGACGATCCCGGCCTCGCGGCGGACGAAATCGGTCGCCTGTCGCCCGAAGATCGCGCGGGATTCGAGGATTTCATGCAGGTGGCAAGGCGGCTCGCTGACGTCTCGGACCGGTTCTTCTTTTGGCGCACGGTCGAGGATCTGCGCGATACGATGAACCTCAAGGCGAACATGAGCCTCTCGACCCTGTCGGACGTCATGGCGCTGCGGATGCACCGCACCGTGGCAGGCCAGATCAAGCGTAACGTGAAGGACCCGCGCGTGGCGCAGATGCTGGAGCATTTCATCCAGTATGTCGGTTCTTCGCCTCTATCCTCGCCCGCCGTCCTGTGCGGCATCGCCCAGATGCAGCAGGGCGAGGGGGTCTGGTACCCAATGGGCGGCACGCGCGCCGTGCCCGCGGCACTGGAAAGGCTGGCGCGCGATCTGGGTGTCGAGATTCGCACCGGCACCGGCGTCGCGCATATCGAGACGCAAGGCGGCCGCGCCCGCGCCGTCGTCACGGGCAGGGGCGAGCGCGTCGCAGTGGATCGCGTCGTGTCGAACATGGACAGCGTCCGCACCTACCGCGAACTGGTCGGTGGCGACGCGTGGACGTCGTTCCAGAAGTCCCGCAAGCGCGAGCCTGCCTGCTCGGGCGTAGTGCTGTACCTGGGGCTCCGCGAGGGCTACGATCACCTCGCGCACCACAACTTCGTCTTCTCGCGCGACCCCGAGGAAGAGTTCGGTGCGATCTACGACCGGGGCGAACCGGCGCAGGACCCCACCGCCTACCTCGCCGCCCCCGCCCGGACCGAGCCCGGCGTCGCGCCCGAAGGGGGCGAGGCGCTTTATGTCCTCGTGCACACGCCTTACCTGCGCGACCACCACGACTGGTCGCGGATGCTGCCCGAGTACCGCCGCGTGATCCTCGACAAGCTCAAGCGCACCGCTGGCATGCCTGACATCGAGGATCGGATCGAGGTCGAACGCACGCTGACCCCGCAAGACATCCACGACCGCTACAACGTGCTTCAGGGCGCGATCTACGGGCTCGCCAGCCACGGCCGGGTGCTCGGCGCCTTCAAGCCCGGCAACCGCTCGCGCCAGGTCGAGGGGCTCTACCTCGCGGGCGGCTCGGCCCATCCCGGGCCAGGGATGCCGATGGCGTTGATGTCGGGATGGATCGCCGCCGACGCCGCCGATCAGGACGCGGGTTCAGGAGGGGCCGGTGTCGCCGCCGAATGACCCCGTCGCCCGCCGGTCCCCCCGGATGGTGCCCTTCTTCGAGCGTGTGATGCGCGGGCAGGTCGCCCGCAATTTCCGCGCCCTGCGCGTCGTGAAACCCGGCCTGCCGAACCTTGTCCCGGATCGCCCCGTGATGGTCTTCACCAACCACCCCTCGTGGTGGGACCCGGCAGTCTTCATGGCGGTGACGGGGCTGCTGTTCCCCGGCCGCGCGGGGTTCGGCCCGATCGAGGCCGAGATGCTCAAGCGCTATCCTTTCATGGCGCGGATCGGTGTCTTCGGCGTCCGTCAGGACGGCCCGCGAGGTGCGGCCCACTTCCTGCGCACGGCGCGGCACATCGTCAGCGAGCCCGACCGGATCCTCTGGATCACCGCCCAAGGCCGTTTCGCCGACCCGCGAGAGCGTCCGCTGGCACTCCGCCCCGGCGCAGCGCACCTGCTGGGCCGATGCCCGCACGTGCAGGCCGTGCCGATGGCCATCGAGTATCCATTCTGGACCGAGCGTCGCCCCGAGGCGCTTCTCGCATTCGGCCCACCGATCGATGTCGCCCCCTCCGAAAGGCCCGCCGCTCTCGCCGGCCGGCTTGAAACCGCATTGATCGACACCGCGGATGCCCTCGCCACCCGCGCCATCGCCCGCGACCCGGGCGTCTTCGACACCCTCATCGACGGAAGTCGCGGAACGGGCGGCGTCTATGGACAGTGGCAGCGTCTGCGCGACCGTCTTGCCGGGCGCCAGCATATGCCAGACCACGAGCCGCGCCCGTGATCCTCGCGCTCTCCGTCGTCGGCCTCGCGCTGGCCGCGCTCTTCGCCGGCATGGTCGCCGCCAACCTGCACGCATTGCGTCCGCCAAGACCGGCCGGGGCGGGACCGCTGCCGCCCGTCTCGATCCTGATCCCCGCGCGTGACGAGTCCGGCGGCATCGATGCAGCCATAGACGGTGCACTCGCCCAAACCGGCGTCGGGGTCGAGGTCGTGGTCCTCGACGACGGCTCGACGGACGGAACGGGGGCGATCGTTGCCCACCGCGCCGTGTCGGACCCGCGCCTGCGCCTAATCGACGGTGCCCCGCTGCCGAAAGGTTGGATCGGCAAGACCCACGCCTGCATGCAACTCGGCCGCGCAGCCGCGCACCCGGTGCTCTTGTTCGTCGACGCCGACGTGCGCCTCGCTCCCGACGCCGCCGCCCGGCTCGTGACCCGAATGGAGCATCAGCGCCTCGACTTGCTCTCGGGCTTCCCGCGGCAGATCACCCTCACGCTGGCCGAGCAGATCGCGATCCCCCAGATCTTCACGACGCTGCTGGGCTACCTGCCGATCCCCCTGTCGCGGAAACGGCCCGATGCCTCGCTGGCGGCGGGCTGCGGTCAGCTTCTGGCGGTCCGGCGCGCGGCCTACGACTTGGCAGGCGGCCACGCCGCCTTCGCCACCCGGATGCATGACGGGCTGAACCTGCCCCGCAACGTCCGCGCTGCGGGCGGGCGCACCGATCTGACCGACGCTACGCCCCTTGCTGCCTGCCGGATGTATGACACGCCCGCCGCCATCTGGGAGGGCTTCGTGAAGAACGCGACCGAGGGCATGGCCACGCTCCGCGCCCTGCCGGTCTGGACGGCGCTGCTCTTTGGCGGGCACCTCCTGCCGATCATCACGCTGGTCGCTGCGCTCGTCGCGGGGTCTGCCACCGCCGCGACGCTGTCGGCGCTCGCGGTGCTGCTGGTCTACGGGGCGCGCGCGGCGATGGCGCGGCGGCTCGACCAGTCGTGGCTTTCGGTCCTGCTGCATCCGGTGGGGGTATCGGTCCTGCTGGCGATCCAGTGGACAGCACTCGTGCGAGCGCGGCGCGGCGTGCAGGCAAGCTGGCGCGGCAGGCAGTACGATCCCGGCTAACGCAGCAACAGGTGCAGGATCCGGTCGATGTTGCGCCCGTAGGGCGGTCGCACCATCCGCGAGAGGGACCTGCGCGCCACGATCACGCTACGGGGGCGGGTGAAGCTGCGGAACCCTTCGTCGCCGTGATAGGCGCCCATTCCCGACGCGCCGGCGCCGCCGAAGGGCAGCGACTGCACGCCCACATGCTGGACCGCTTCGTTCACCATCGCCCCGCCGGATCGCAGGGCCTCCACCTCGCGCAAGGCTGTCTCGGTGTCGCGACCATAGACGTAAAGGGCAAGCGGTACAGGTCGCGCGGAGACGAAGGCGCGGGCCGCCTCCTCGCTGTCGTAGGGCACCAGAGGAAGAATGGGGCCGAAGATCTCGTGCTCCATGACCGGGTGATCGGCGGGCGGGTCGATCACCGCCCAGAGGCCCATTCGCGGCGGCTCGGGCATCTGCGCCATCAGCGGCCGCGCCTCGACGTCTTCGAGGAGCGTCGTGAGCCTCTCCAGGTCGGCATCGCGGGCGATGGTGGCATAATCGGCGCCCTCGGGATCGGGATATAGCTTGTCAGCGGCGCGACGAAGCGCAGCCTCGAACTCGGTCATCCGGGCGCGGGGGACCAGCGCGTAATCGGGCGCAACGCAGGTCTGGCCAGCGTTCAACAGCTTGCCGGCCACGATCGACTCCGCCGCCTCGGCCAGATCGGCATCAGGGCGGATGATCGCCGGAGACTTTCCACCCAGTTCCAGCGTGACCGGCACGAGGTTGCGCGCGGCGCTTTCCATCACGCGCCGCCCCGTCGCGGTCGAGCCGGTGAAGAACAACCCGTCAAGCTGCATGGAGGTCAGCGCCTGCCCGACCTCAGGTCCCCCGGTGACCACGCGCACCTGGTCTGGCACGGCGCCCTCGACTAGCCGCTTCAGCGCTTCCGCCGTGCGGGGAGTGTGCTCGGAAGGGTGCAGGATCACGCGGTTGCCGCCAGCCAGCGCTGCGACAAGCGGCACGAGCGCAAGCTGCACCGGATAGTTCCACGGTGCGAGGATGCCCACGAGGCCCAGCGGCTCTCGCCGGATCATCCCGCGAGACGGCCAGAAATGCGGCGGCAGAACAACGCGCTCGGTCCGGCACCACTTCTTCAGACGCTTGCGGCTGTAACGAACCGCCTCAAGCACCATCGCCACCTCGGTCAGCAAGGTCTCCTGTCGGGGGCGGTGACCGAAATCGGCGTCGATGGCGTCCACGAGCGTCTCGGAGGCCGCGCGCACCGCTTCGGCCAGTGCGCCCAGATGCGCACGCCGTGCCGCCACGTCAGGCACGGCAGGATCAGCGCGAAGGGCCTCGGCCGCGGCTGCCAGCGCATCGCTCATGGCGCAACTATCGCGCGATGTTCGGCCAGGTAGATGCGTAGCCAAGGCGTGAAGCTTTCAGGCCGGTCCGCGATCTCGCGCTCGAGCGCATCCCAAACGATCCAGCGTGTCTCGGCGACCTCGGCCGGATCAGGGCGCGGCGTCACCGGATGGGGCAGGTCGACGATATAGATCTCGACGGTCTCGTGCTCGGTCAGCCCTTGTCCGACATCGGCCCGATACGTGACCTGCCCGCGATGCGTGAAAGGCGCCGCGGGTGAGAGGCCGAGCTCCTGCCGCAGTCGACGTCTGGCGCAATCGTCGGGCGTTTCCTCCCAATGAGGATGGGTGCAGCACGCATTCGCCCAGAGGCCCGGGGTGTGGTATTTCTCCGCGGCGCGCTTCTGGATCAGCGTTTCGCCCCCGACGTTGACGAAGACGGACACCGCCTTGTGCCGAAGCCCCTCGCGATGAACCCGCAGCTTTTCGACCGGCATGAGCGTGCCATCGACCCAGGCGGGAATGAGATCGGTCATGATGTGCTGTGCTCCATTGCAGGGTCGGCGTCCGTCGTATTGCGAAGCGCTTCGTGGCGGGGAAAGGGGACGCCTGGATACGCGCCGAAGACGACCGGATTCCGCCTCAGGGCCGCCAGCAGAAGGCCCGACAACGGCAACCGCCTGCCCGTGCGCAGCGCGATCTGTCCCGCGACCGCTCCATAGATGGCCCCGACAAGATTGGCGGCGATATCGCCCATCGTATCCGGCAGCCCGGAGCGCTGCGCGTTGGTGCCGAAAAGGGCATCCACCGTGGCCTCGAACAGTTCCCAGATCGCGCCGACGGTCGAGGCCAGTCCCACGGCGAGCAACGACAGGATCCAGAGCCCGGTCCGCGGCGGTGCACCCGCGGTCGCCAACAGCGCCAGCGCGTAGCCCGTCATGGCCAGTACGGCCGAGGCAACCACATGAAGCGTGGTGTCCCACACTAGGTCATCCTTGTAGAGCCCGCCCCATTCGCCTGCGACAAAGGCGGCGAGGCAAAAGACCAGGATGCCCTCGCGCAAGCCGTCCGGGATGACGATCCCGGAGAGCTTGCTGTAGAACACCGGCAGCAGGGCCATCGCGATCGCTCCGCCTGCGCCGAGGATCAGAAGCGTGTCGCCCGTCACGATCCCGAGCGCCAGGGCCACCAGCGCGCCAGCCCAGACCAGAAGCGAGAGCAGCGATGTAAGCTCGACCTTCACGTAGCCAGGTTCTCCGTTTTGCTTCACGACACCGGTGCACCGTCGAGCGGTGAAGGAAAGCGCCTTCTTCGGCCCGAAGCAACCCGCTCCGCCTCGCGCCCCAAGAGAGAGAGACGGTGAAGCCAGCATGCCTATTGGTGCAACGCCATTTGCTGCTCGGGCGTCCTTCGTCCAGGCCGATGCTCATCGAGGCTGTGGTGACGTCAGCGGGGCGTTGGCGCGGAAGCCTCGTGGACTGGTCGAACTGCTGCAGGCCGAGCGGCAGGAATACATTCCGCGGGCGCCCCGTTTGTCGGATATCTGCAACCGACAAAGAGACCCTTGTGCAAGTCCTGGAAATGATCAGCACGCATCCCGACGTCCAGGGCAGCACCGCCGACGTGGTGCTCACGTAAATCGAAGAGTGCTATGCCTGTGCCCAGACTTGCACGTCATGTGCGGATGCCTGCCTCGCCGAGGACATGGTGGCAGATCTGCGCCAGTGCGTTCGCCTGAACCTCGACTGCGCGGAGATCTGTGCCGCAACCGGCGCGATGGCGTCGCGCCGCACCGGGTCCAACGAAGCGGTTCTGGCGGCTGCCATCAAGGCCTGCGCCGAAGCCGGCAACCGCTGCGGCGAGGAGTGCGGAAAGCACGTCGACAAGCACGAGCACTGCCGCATCTGCGCCGAATCCTGCGGCCGCTGCGCTGCTGCGTGCGACGAAGCGCTGTCGCAGGTGCAATGACCGCGGCCTCCGGGGGCGGTTTTGCCACCGGATGTCATCATGCCTGTGCAAGTATGGTGCTGTTCGTCACCTGCTATCCTTGACCTTCCAGCGCTGGAACACCTCGCGTCAGGCGCCGAGTTCTCAAAGGAGTCCGACACACGATGGATTTTGAAGTGGAAGGCATGACCTGTGGCCATTGTGAACGCGCCGTCACGCGGGCGGTGCACTCGGTCGACCCCGCGGCGAAAGTGACCGTCGATCGCTCCGCGGGCCGCGCTACGTCGACTCGCCCGCGGGCAACCCCGAAGAAGCTCTTCGGAATGCGATAAGTGCCGAGGGGTACATCGTGAGTAAGGCGGTGGGCGGCAGTTGATGCGAACCGCGGGGGCCAAGGTGGCTTGCCGACATGATCGAGACCTTCCGGGCGTGCCAGTGCCGGGCGAGAGGCACGCCTTCTGCCTTTTCCGCCAGTTCAGGCCGGCAACCGCCGTCCCGCAGGGAGCCGTCGCGCACACGTGGGGCGGCAGCGTGCGCGAAAGATGAAGGCGCGGCTGCCCGCATCGAAGCTCTGCCTGCCTGTCGGCGCCGCTGAGCAGCCACGTGCACGAACGAGGACGGCGAAAGAGCGCATGACGGTTGGCCCTCTCGGCACCGGCGGCGCTCCGTTGCGCGAGAGCCCGGACACTATCAGCGCGACGAGCTTAAATCGGCGTTTGTGGTTGCGCCGTGAAGGGATTGCCGGAAGGGAACGATGCGCCGGCCGCCGCCATGCTGACGACGGCGTTGGTTCCGGGCACCGGCGCTAGTGATCCGACCGCCCCGCCTGTTCGTCGAGATCCTCCATGTTGACCGTGTTGCTCAGCATCAGCGCGAATGGCCGCAGGGGATCCACATAGGCGCAGATGATCATCGCGGCGATGGTGATCGGCACGGCCAGGATCGCGCCGGCGATGCCCCAGATCCAGCCCCACACGAGAAGGGTGATCAGGACGACCAGAGACGAAAGCGACACCTGCCGGCCCTGCACCCGCGGATCAACGTAGTTGCCCATCACCTGCTCGATCACCAAGATGCCGGCACCGACTGCGATCGCGGTTCCGAAATCCTTCTGCACGAACGCATAGATCACCGGTAGGCCACCGGCGATCAGCGACCCGATGGTCGGCACGTAGTTCAGAAGGAACGCCAGCAAGGCCCAGACGAACAGGAGGTCCACTCCGAAAATCCAGAGCCACGCGACGTAAAGGACAGCCGTGAGAATGCCGAGGATCGTCCGCGCCATGAGGTAGCGGCGGAGCAGCCCGGCGATCATGTCGACCGCGTGCATCGCCTTGCGCCGCGCTGGAGCTTCCAGCAGGCACACGATCTTCTGCCGCCATCTCGGCCCCTCGACCAGCATGATGAGCGTCAGGAAAAACACCAGCACCGTCGCGAACAGGGTCGTGCCGGCCGTACTCAGAACCTGTGTCGCCATGCCGGAGGCCCAGTCCCGGAAGCGTTCCACCAGCGACCCGCCGGCGCCAGACACGACCTGGCGGAGCCGGTCGGCCATCCCTTGAGCGGCCGAGGACTGCCCTTCGGACGCGGTGCTCCCGCCGTTCCCAGAGATGCTTTCGGCGGCGGGCCCCGCCGAAGACGCGGACGATCCCCCGGAACCGCCACGCAACTCATTGCCGAATTGCGGCAAGAGCGATCCGCCGTTCTCCGAGACGGGGAAGCGCTCGACGATCTGCTGGGCTGCGACCCAGATCAGCCCCACGAAGGCCAGCAGCGCGACCAAAATCGCCCCCATGGCCGCAACGTGCCCAAGCCAACTGAGCTTGCCCGGCACCCTGGCGCTCACCTTGCTATCCAGCGGCGCCACGAGCAGCGCAAGGAACACCGAAAACACGACCGGGACCATGAAAGCCCCTGTGGCGTGCAGTGCCCACCCAACGATAACCACGGCGATCACGGCAAGAAGCCACGTTCGCGTTCGCCCTCTTTCGGTGGAAGATGAGTCGGAACCAATCATGCGTTCTCTCCAGTCGTCGCCACTGACTACAGACGCTTACGACCGGGTTCACGTTCCGCATTCATCGCAGGATGCCGCACGCAAAAAGGGCCGGCATGTGCCGGCCCTTCCTCAAGTCATCGCATCGCCAGCTTAGACGTCCCAGAAGCCGCCGTCGCCCATGTCGTCGCCGACATCGCCGAACTCGGGCTCTTCGATCTCGCCGCTGTCGTCGTCGTCATACGAGTTGAAGACGCCCGCATTGTACTCGTCTTCGGTCAGCGCGCCGTCGCCGTCCTCGTCCCAGGTGCTGAACGCGCTTTCATCTTCAAAGCTCGCGCCCCAGCCTTCGTGAAACTCGTCTTCGCTCACGGCACCGCTGCTGTCGGCATCCCACTCGCCAATCTCCTGCGCCATCGCGGGCGCGGCCGTGAGGGCGGCCATGATGGCACCAATACCGGCGATCTTCTTGAGTTCGATAGTCATGTTGTTTCCTCCGTCTGGTTGTCGCGGCGCTGTGCCGCTCCGGGTGGAAAACGGGGGCCACTGGCCCGCGTTCCATCCCTTTTTGGGGCAGGAGGTTGAAGCAGCAGCTACCCATCGCGCGAAGTGCCAGAAATCGCTCGTGGAAAGACAGCCGGGCCAATCGGTATCGTTTTCGTGATCGGACGTTTTCGGCACGAGAAGGCGGCGTTCGACACGCGCACGCCGCAGCGGTTGGTCCCCTTGAGGAGGACCTTCAAGGCCCGGGTGGCGGGACGCCTCAAACCAGGAACGGCAGGTACGTCACCAGGATGAGAACACCGATCAGCACGGCGAGGTAGGGCAGGACGGCGCTGGCGATCCGCTCAAGGCTGATGCCGGTCACCGAAGCCGCGACATAAAGGTTGATCGCGACCGGCGGCGTGATCATACCGATCGACAGGCCGACCACCATGATGATCCCGAAATGCACCGTGTCGATCCCGAGTTGAGCGATCAGCGGCAACAGGATCGGCGTGAGGATGATCAGCGCCGAGGCCGTCTCGATGAAGATGCCGGTCACGAGGACCACGACGAGGATCATGGCGATCACCACCATCGGCTCTTGCGAAAGCGAAAGGACGGCCGCGGCGATGGCCGATGGCACCTGCCAATTCGACAGGGCCCAGCTGAGAGCGGCCGACGCGGCAATCACGAACATCACGACCGCAGTGGTGACGCCCGAGCGGATGACGATGCGGTAGATGTCGCGCAAAGTGAGGTCGCGATAGATGAAGAGCGAGACGAAGATCGCGTAGTCGACCGCGACCACCGCGGCTTCGCTTGGCGTGAAGACTCCCGAGAAGATGCCGCCCAGGATGATGACCGGTGTCATCAGTCCCCAGAAGGCCGACAGGAAGCTGCGCCCGATGGTGCGAAGCGACCAGGCGCTGCCCTTCGGATAGGCGCGCTGGTAGCCCTGCCACAGCGCGATCCCCATGAGACCCACGCCCATGGCGACGCCCGGCAGGAAACCGTTCAGGAACAGCTTGGCCACGGATTCCTGCGCTATGACGGCATACAGGATCATCGGCACAGAGGGCGGGATCACCACGCCGATCGTCCCGCCGGCCGCAATGAGGCTCGCCGCCGAGGCCGCGTCGTAGCCCTTGGCCTTGAGCTCGGGCACCAGCGTTGCGCTGACCGCGGCGGTCGTCGCCGCGCCCGATCCCGAGATCGCGGCGAAGAACATTGCCGCCAGGATCGACACGATGGACAGCCCGCCCTTCAGAAAGCCGATCAGCGCGTCGGCAAGCTGGACCAGCCGTGTGCTGATCTTGCCCGCGGCCATGATGTCGCCAGCGAGTATGAACATCGGGACAGCCACGAGCGCGAAGCTGTTGACGCCCGAGAACATCTGCTGCGGCACGACGAGGACCGGCACGCCGCTGGCCCAGACGGCCGCCAAGGTGCCCGCGCCGATCGCGATCGCCACCGGCACGCCGATCACCATCAGGCCCGCGAAGATCCCAAAGAGAAGGAGGCTCATTCCGCGCCTCGCTCGGCCGCAGGTCGCCCGGAGGCGGTGGCCATGAGATCAGCCAGGCACAGGACGGACATCAGTGCGCCGCTGACCGGGATCACCGCGTAGACATACATCATCGGCATCTGCATCGAGGCAGAGCGCTGGAAGCTCTGCATCGACGTGTATCGCCAGCCAATCCAGGTCAGGGCGATCAGGAAGGCCGACATCGCGACCAGCCCCACCATCGCGATGACGCGAGCCAGTGCAGGCGGCAACCGGTCGGTCAGGAGCGTGACCGCGATGTGGCGCTTTTCGGCGAGCGCCAGCGTGGCGCCGAGGAAGGTCAGCCAGACGAGGAGGAAGCGCGCCACCTCCTCGGTCCAGCTGACCGCGGTGAACAGCACCCGCGAGACGATCTGAAGCGTGATGACCACGGCAAGCGCGGCCATGCCGGCGAAAACGACCGGTCGCAGCACGGCCGCGAGCGCACGTTCCAGAGCGTCCGCGAGGCGCTCCATTCAGTTCGTCTGCGCCTGGATGCGCTCGAGCAGGTCACCGAACTGCTCGCCGTACTGCTCATAGACCGGAGCGATCTGCTCCTTGAACGCGGTGAGGTCCGGATCGGTGTCGATCTCCATCCCGCGCTCGCGAAGCTCGTCGAGAAGCTGAGCTTCCATGTCGGCGTTGAACTGACGCTCGTACTGGGCGGCGTCCTGCGCGGACTGGATCAGGACGTCGTGCGCTTTCTCGGGCACCTTGTTCCAGGCGGGCATGCCCATCACGAAGAGCGCGGGCGCATAGCTGTGCCGCGTCATGGTCATGTAGTCCTGCGTCTCGTCGAGCTTGAAGCTGTGGACGACGCCGACAGGGTTCTCCTGGCCGTCGATCGTGTCCTGCTGCATGGCTGTCAGGGCCTCGGTCCAGGCCATCGGGATCGCGTTGGCGCCAAGTTCGCGGAACGTGTCGATATAGACAGGGTTCTCCATCACGCGGATGCGCAGGCCTTCCATGTCCGCGGGGCTGGCGACGGGACGCACCGAGTTCGTGAGGTTGCGGAAGCCACGCTCGGCATAAGCGAGGCCCTTGAGGTTCACGTTCTCCAGCCGGTCCAGCAGCTCTTGCCCGATCTCGCCGTCGAGGACCTCGTAGGCGGCCTCGTTCGACGGAAAGAGGAACGGCAGTTCAAACACCGCCATCTCGGGCAGGAAGTTTGAGACGGGACCGTTGGTGATCAGGCCCATGTCGATGCTGCCGATCTGCATCCCTTCGAGCAGCGTACGCTCGTCACCGAGGGTGGCGTTGGGGAAGATCTCGACCTGGACCTTGCCGCCGGTCCGTTCGTCCACGAGATCGCGGAAGCGCTCGGCCGCGACGTGGAAACCGTCCTGCTCGTTGACCACGTGGGCCAGGCGCAGGGAGACGGGCTCCATGTCGGCGAAATCCTCGGGCGCCGCAGTGGCGGTGCCAGCGGTTATCGCCGCGCAGGTGGCGAAGGCAGCAGTCGCCAGGAATGAACGTCGCAGCATCGAAAATCTCCTCCTCGTTTTGCCATCTGAGCAATGTCCATTCTGCCCCGGGTCGTCAACCACAGCCACCGATCACGCGGAGCACGGGCCAGCGAGGGCAGGGCCGAGGCGCCGTCAGTTGTTGCGATGGGAGACACGATCCTCAAGCATTTCGCGGTCGACTGTGGCGATCCCTTCGACCTGTGCGCACATGCTCCTTCGGCGGCTCGGACAGATGAACGAGTGGATCGTCTTCGACGAAGTCGGCGTGCAGGCGCCATCCTTTGACCGCGCAATACTGACCGGGCCTCCGGCCGGGACATTCCAGTCGCGCCCCCTGGGGCGGGGGCGCGCGGGATCATTGGGTTATCAGCTCTGGCCCCATGAACGTCGTCGGCAGGAAGGTCGAAAGCCACGGCACGTAGGTCACGAGGACGAGGAAGACGAGCAGTACCGCCAGGAACGGCAGCGCCGCGCGGACGACGCCCATCACGGGCATGTTTGCCACACCGCTGGTCACGAAGAGGTTGAGACCCACGGGCGGCGTGATCATCCCGATCTCCATGTTCACGACCATCACGATCCCGAGGTGGATCGGATCGATGCCAAGTTCGATCGCGATGGGGAACACCAGGGGCGCCACGATGACGATCAGGCCCGACGGCTCCATAAACTGGCCGCCGATCAGCAGGATGACGTTGACGATCACCAGGAACATGATCGGCCCGAACCCGGCGTCGAGCATGGCACCCGCGATGTGCTGGGGGATCTGCTCGTCCGTCAGGACGTGCTTGAGGATCAGCGCGTTGGCGATGATGAACATCAGCGTGACCGTCAGCTTGCCGGCCTCGAACAGCGTGTCGCGCGTGTCGGGGTGGAAGAAGGCCGTGACGATCGCCCACGGTTTCTCGAGCAGCGTGGATTTGCTTGGCGGAACCTCTGCCGCCCCGACCGAGCGCTCGCCGGGTTCTTCGACCATCGCGGCCATGGCAGGCTGGCCCGCACGGCCGGCGGCCAAGGGTCCCATGTCGCGGTAGACGAAGGTGGCGATGAGGAAGGCATAGACGCTCGCCACCGCCGCGGCTTCGGTGGGGGTAAAGATGCCGCCGTAGATGCCACCGAGGATGATGACGATGAGGAACAGCCCCCACGACGCGTCGCGGCCCGAGGCCCAGACCTCGCCCCAGCCTTGCCACTCGCCCTTCGGCAGCGAGCGGACGCGGGCGATGACGTAGATCGTGGTCATCAGCAGGAAGCCTGCCAGAAGGCCGGGGATGACGCCGGCCAGGAACATCCGCCCGACCGAGACATCCGTGGCCGAGGCATAGACGACCATGACGATGGAAGGCGGGATGAGGATGCCGAGCGTGCCGGCGTTGCAGATCACCCCGGCTGCGAAGTCGCGGGAATAGCCGACCTGCCGCATTCCTGCGATGACGATGGTGCCGATGGCGACCACGGTGGCGGGGGACGAGCCCGACAGTGCCGCGAACATCATGCAGGCGAAGACGCCGGCGATGGCAAGGCCGCCGGGCAGGTGTCCGACCAGCGCGATGGAGAAGCGGATGATCCGCTGCGCCACGCCGCCGGTGGACATGAAGCTCGACGCTAGGATGAAGAACGGGATCGCCAGAAGCGTGTAGTGCCCGGCCATCGCCTGATAGAAACTCTGCGCAATCGACGCCAGCGAGGTGTCGGAGAACCACAGAAGGAACAGGATCGAGCTGAGGCCCAGCGAGATCGCGATCGGGACACCGATGAGCAGAAGCGCGACTACCATGCCGAACAGGAGAACGACATCCATGGCTCAGGCCTCCTCGGCTTTCAGTTTCGCCTGTGCCTCGGACACGTCGTCCTCGGCTTCATGGCTGACGATGAAGCTTTCACGGGTGCCGCGCAGCACGCCCACGAAGGCCTGCACGAGGCGAAAGAGCAGAAGCGCCACGCCAATGGGCAGCATCGTGTAGCCGACCACGCGGGGCAGCTTATCGTATTCCTCGCCCATGTTGATGAGCGGTTCGAGCCAGCGCAGGAACGGCAGCATCGGCACCTGGTCGGTGACATACCACGCCAGGTCGCGGCTGTCCTCGAATCCGGTCGGAAACCACCGGCCCGTCGTGCGGTCGAGGCTCGCGTAGGGCGCCCAGTAGTCCCACGCGCCCTTCATCAGGAGCAGCGCATAGACCAGGCAGACGACCCCGGCGAGCACCGTCATGGCAAAGCGAGGACCCTTGCCGACCACGTTCAGGAGCGCGTCGACGCCCAGATGCGCGGTCACCTTCACGCCGTGGCTGACGCCGAAAAGGACCAACCACGCGAAGAGGATCAGCGTGACCTCGAGGCCCCAGATCAGCGAGGCGTTGAAGACGTAGCGAAGCACGACATTGGCGAAGGTCACCAGCGTCATCGCCCCCAGAAGCACCGCAATGGCGGTGCGTTCGAACAGGTCGACGAAGCGGGCGATCCCCGTCGAGCCTGAAGTCCCGTTGGACATGGCTTCCTCCCGAGGAACCGAAAACCCGGATGAACGAAAAATTGGCCGGCCCCGGAGGGCCGGCCGGGTGGCTCAGGAGCCGGTCACCTGCGCGTTGAATTCCTGCGCGGCGTCGATGTTCTCCTGCCCGACATCGCTGGTGAACTGCTCCCACACGGGCATCATCGCGTCGACCCATTGCTGACGCTGTTCAGGCGTCAGTTCGCGGATCACGGAACCCGCGTCGAGAATCGCCTGCCGTGCTTCGGCGTCGACGCCGGCCACGGCGGCGTTGCGCTCTTGCGTGACCTCGTTGAGGATCGTCAGGAACTGCTCGCGCGTTTCGGCGTCGAGGCTGTCGAGCCAGTCCACCGAGGCCACGACGAGGTAGTCGAGCACGCCGTGATTGGTCTCGGTGATGCCGTCCTGCACCTCAAAGAACTTCTGGCCGTAGATGTTGGACCAGGTGTTCTCCTGCCCGTCGACGACGCCCTGCTGCAGCGCGCCGTAGACCTCGGAGAAGGCCATCGGCTGCGGCGACGCGTCGAGCGCCTCCATCTGGGCGACCAGCACGTCCGACGGCTGCACGCGGAACTTGAGACCGGCGGCATCCTCGGGAGTTTCCAGCGGCACGTTCGCCGAAAACTGCTTCATCCCGTTATGCCAGAACTCGAGCCCCTGCAGGCCCCGGCGCTGCATCGCGTCCTTCATGGCCTGCCCGGCTTCCGAATTCTGGAAGGCGTCGACGGCTTCGATGTTCACGAACATGAACGGAAGGTCGAACAGGCGGTATTCCTTGGTGAACGCCTCGAACTTCGACAGCGACGGAGCGGCAAGCTGGACGTCGCCCTGGAGCATCGCCTCGAGCACCTGGTCGTCGTTGTAGAGCGTGGTGTTCGGATAGACCTCCATGCAGGCGGTGCCGTCCATCTCGGCATTGACGCGCTCTTGCAGAAGCGTGGCGGCGATGCCCTTGGGGTGGTTGGTGGCATTGGTCACGTGGCTGAACTTGATGACCGTTTCGCCCTCGTCGCATTGCCCGGCGCCTTGCGCGCCATCCTGCGCGGCGGCTGCGGTGGCCAGCAGGCCAAGCGAGATTGCGGTAGTGGCTAGGAATTTCATGGGACCTCCTCCAAATTCTCCTGCGGCGTTCCGATCGAGAAACACGCACGATAGTCGGTACTTGGACACTGCTTGCCGTTCAGGCGCAACAGCCGCGTATATTTTTCTCACCATACATGACCAATGGACGCGGTGCGAACAGTGCCGGCGGCAGCCTTGAAAGGTGCTGCGGCGCGATATGTCTCGGGCAGGACCTGCACGCCGCGGCGGTTTGCCGCGGGGCCGCCCACTGCCGAGGAGCCGCGGATGACAGCCCGTTCAACATTCCTGATGGCCGTGATTGTCGTGACCCTTCTGGGATTCGCGGCATCAATATATGGCTACGTCACGCCTTCGACTGGCGTTTCCGACACCATCGGACCGCTTCTGACGGCGCTGGGCCATGCGGCGATGGCGCTGGGCGCGCTTCTTCTTCTGCTGCTTTCACGATGGCGCGGGCTGCTGGTGGGATTGTTCATCCTCGCTGCCGTGCTCACGATCTTCGCCGCCTACCTGCTGCAGCAGCCGATGATCCTGTTCCCCGCAATCGGGACCCTCGTCATCCTGCCGCTTGGCCTTCTGCTGGGAGATCAAAGATGACCCGCCTGTTTGCCGCCGCCCTTGCCCTGACGACCGCCGCGGCGCCGGTCGCCGCGCAAGACACCTGGGACACCTTCCACGGCCAGCTTTCGGCGCAAAAATACGCGCCCGCCGACCAGATCACGACCGATAACGTCCGGCGGCTTGAAAGGCAGTGGACGGTTCACACCGGCGACATGTCCGACGGGTCGGGCGATCTGCCGCCCACGGTCTGGTCAGCCACCCCTATCTACGCCAACGATACGCTGTATCTCGGTACGCCATTCTACCGCATCCTCGCGCTCGATCCCGCGACCGGAGAGCGTAAATGGACGTATGACAGCCAGTCCCGGCTTGAGGCGCTGACTCAGCCCGCGCTCAAGAACCGCGGCGTCGCCTACTGGGAGGATCCCGACGCGACAGGTCCCTGCGCCAAGCGGGTCTATATCGGCACGATGACGGCCACCCTGCACGCCGTCGACGCCGATACCGGCAAAGTCTGCGAGGATTTCGCCGAGAATGGCATCCTCGATGTGAACCAGTGGAACACGACGAACGACCGGTGGCCGCTGTCACTTCTGCAGCCGCCGACGGTGGTGAACGACGTGCTCGTCACCGGCTGGGCTGGCAAGGACTGGGCCACCGCCGAGGCACCTCCGGGCACTGTGTTCGGAATCGACGCCCGCACCGGCGAGAAGCGGTGGGAGGTCAATTTCCTTCCCGAAGACGTCCGCGACCAGTCCGGCACCGCCAACGTCTGGACCGCGATGAGCGCCGACCCCGAGCTTGGCCTCGTCTATATCCCCGTCTCGTCGCCCAGCCCGAACTACTGGGGCGGCAACCGGACTCAGGATCTGCCGCTCGCGACCTCGGTCACGGCCGTCGATGTCGAAACCGGAGAGGTCGTCTGGGCGCAGCAGCTTGTCCACCACGACATCTGGGACTACGACACGAATGCCGCGCCGACGTTGATGGACCTCGAGATGGACGGCGAGACGGTGCCCGCCCTCGTGCAGACGACGAAGCAGGGCTTCCTATACGTCATGAACCGCGAGACGGGCGAACCGATCTTCGAGTGGGAGGAGCGCGAGGTCCCTGCGTCGGATGCGGAAGGCGAGCAGGCGTCCCCGACGCAGCCGTTCCCGACCGCTCCGCCGCCGACGAACGACCCCGAGGCCTGGCCGGGGGTCTGGTGGCTGGCCGACCTGGTGTCGTTTGGCAATTGCTCGCGCCGGACCGAGGACATGCGATACGAGGGGCTTTACACTCCGCCCTCGGTCGAGGGGACGATCGCTTATCCGGGCACTGCGGGCGGAATGCAGTGGGGCGGCGCTACGGTCGATCCAGAAAGCGGCCTTCTTTACGTCAACACCAGCCGGGTGGCGCAGGAATTCCGGCTGATCCCTCGTGAGGAATACGAGGGGATGAGCGAGGGCGGCTCGGTGGCCGAGTCCGGCTACTATGCGCAAGAAGGCGCGCCCTACGGCATGTACCTGTCCAACATCCAGAACTGGGCGGGCATGCCCTGCTGGAAGCCGCCTTTCGGCACCATGTCTGCTTATGACATCGCCAAGGGCGAGAAGGTGTGGGAGGTGCCCTTCGGCCGCATCCAGCGCTATGGCTTCTATATGCCGAAAAGCTGGGGCAGCCCGACCATTGGCGGGCCGGTCGTCACCGGTGGCGGCCTGATCTTCATCGGGGCGTCTATCGACGCGCGGGTGCGGGCGCTGGATGCCGAAACGGGCGAAGAGCTGTGGTGGGACAACGTGATGGCCCCGGCCGTCGCCAACCCGGCGGTGTTCGAGCACGAGGGCCGGCAATGGGTGGTGTTCGTCGCGGGAGGCAATTCAATCCTCAAGCCGGATGTCGGCGACGAGATCGCGGCCTACGCCCTGCCCGAGTAAGCAAAAGGGAGAGTCTCCCCCCTTTTTTCTCCTTGCAGGATTTCGCCTAGGCTCTGGACTCATAACCAGAAGATGACGGTAGCGGCGAGGGCGATGG
>NZ_JBELKF010000171.1:0-4203 GCF_042089775.1 Palleronia sp. | reverse complement strand
CACCTGGTGTGGATGAACCGCCACGCGGACGTGATCTCGGTGCACATCTACCCGTCACAGGCCATGCGCTGGGGGCTGCACGCGCCCAACACCTCCGCATGGCTACTCAACGCCACCCTCGCGGCGAGCACGGCCTACACGCGGTGGCGCAACGCCATCAAGGATCCGGCGCGGAACGTGCAGGAAATCTTCGAGCGCGCCGGCACCCTGGCTCCGGCCGGGCCGCGGGATGGCGTCTCGCTTGAAGCCATCACAAAGGTCCGCGATGCCTCGATCAAGCTGGTCCGGAGCACGCTGGTCGAACGGATGCCGGAGTTGGAGGAAGCGGGCTTGCCGAAGGGCGACTACCAGGACATCGCCAAGGGGCTTCGCGCCGACTTCCCGGACCTGGCGGACGAGGTGGCCGCGATGGCACTCGAAGCGCCGGGCCATGACTACACGCCACCCACGAATGACGGCCCCGGCCGGTGATGACCTCGGCCCCCGGCGGACATCGCCGGTGGCCAAAACGATGATACCTCTCGACGCGGAGCCATTGGAATGACCCCCTGCAACCACCCCAACCGCGACGTCCGCATCTTCGACGCCACCCTGCGGAAGAGGCGCAACGAGCTTGCCGCCGAGGACAAGCCCTCGGCCCTCTTCGAAGAGGCCGGCAAGATGCCGATCGGTGAGCATGCGCTCGCGATCGACGAGGCTGCCCATGCGGACATGCTGCGGGAATTCCGGCGCGAGGTGGGCATGCTCCTCGAAGTCAGCCTGGACAAGCTGGAGAACCGCAAGCCCGCGCCGAAACCCGAGTATCTGGAGCGGCGTCGCGACAGCCTGAACGGCCACTACCCCGTCATCGAGAACCGGGTGAACGACTTCATCGACCGGCTCGGCGGGCCGAGCTCGCGTGGCTTCGGAATGGAGCCGATCTGACCGGCGCCGCTACGGCGCCGGCATCTCCTCCGCCTCTTCCGCCGGGGTCGGCCAGGTCATCGCCTCGTCGATCGCGGCGCGCCAACGGAACGGCTCGTGCGGGTTGGGCATGTCGCCCAGGATGTCGTGCAACAGGACGTCCTGGGCCTCGACTGCGTCGTCCTTGCCGTTCAGCCGGCCATCCGGGAGCATCGCCACGGTGAGGCCGGGGATCGTATCGGTATCGAGATCGTAGACAGGCGCGCGGTCCATCGTGACCAGCACCTGCGGCTCCCAGACCTTCAGGCGGTCCGCCTTGTATTCCTTGTAGGTCAGCTGCAGGTAGGCCGCCTGCCCCTCCTCGATCCTCAGCCCCTTCAGGTCGGTCAGCGCCTCGATGTGCCGACAGTCATAGCCCGGCGCGAGGCGGACCCAGCAAGTGGAGCCCGACTTGAACCAGTCCCTGGCCGGGTAGGCATCGCGCAGCATCTCGAAGTGCCGCGCCGCCGCCTGCCAAGCTTCGATGTCGCGCAGGTAACGGGACACGATCTTCATGTCGACCTGCGCCACCATGCGCAGGGTGCCGTTCTCCTCGACTGCGATCCCGCGCGCGAAGGGGTGGACCAGCGCCCCGGCATAGCTGTGGTCCCGCGCCGCGTAGAGGCTCACGATCTCGTCGAACGCCTCGCGCCCTTCGGCATTCATCTCGGCCTGGAACTCCCAGATTTCGGGGAAGGCATCGCCTTCGAACTTCATGAGCATCAGCTGCTCGCGCCCCGGCTCGATGCGCGCGAGCTGGATGCCGAAGTCCGAGTGCGCCACGCGCAGAAGCGGCCCCGATTTCCCGGTCTCGGGATCGTAGGCCGGCACGATGATCGGGCCGATGGTTGTCGTCTCGTGGATCTCGTCGCGGGGCATGTCGCTCTCCTGCCGTCCTTGTATGGGGGCGGCGCGGCCTCTGGGCCGCACCTCCGTCTGCCTCGCGGTGCCGTAGCTCCTACCGGCCGCGCCGCTTGAGCCGCTCCGCTTCCTTGTAGCTCATTCGCCGGGGGGTTCGCGCGAGAATTTTCGCCATCAGCTCCCGATCCTTGGCGGTGTAGCCGGTGTCGCCGACGCGGGACTTGAACTGCTCGACCTCGAGCGTCGACAGCTCGGTGCTGTTGGCCTCCCAATGTGCGATCTTCGCCAAAGCGGCTTCGATCGTCGCCATCGCGCCGATCTGCTTGGCCGAGTATGTCCCGCCCCTGCCGGGGTTCGACCGGATACTGTCGAGGGTGCGGCGCATGCTTTCCTTGCTCATCTTGCTCTCCTTCGTGAGGCTGGGGATGTGGACGGCCGCCGGGCCGCCCGTATGGGCGCGGCCCGGCGTCTGGCCCGCATCGCCGCCTTGCGGCTGCCGTGTGGCCGATTGCGTGACGCGAAGCGTGGGTCTGTTCTGGCTCGTCATGAAGGGCTCCTTCGGGCTGCGTTCACATGGGAGACGCAGCCCGAAGGGCCCTGTGACACCGACCATCATCTTTTTCCTCTCGTATCGAAGAGCGTCCCGCTCAAGGGCATCGCGGGGATGAAAAGGCGCCTCGCCGGGGATGTGTTAGCGTCAGAGCGGTCGCACGCAGAGGCGGAACAGGAGCTGTCCCGCACCCGTTGCCTTCCCAACAGCGAAGACATCGAAAGGATATCCGAGCATGAAACTGTTGACCGCAAGCGCTCTCGCCCTCTCCGTCGCCGCCACCGGCGCGCTGGCCGAAAGCCATGCCATGGCCGAAACCTCCGCGATGACCAGCGCCGACATGTCGGCGATGCAGGGTGACCTGATCCGCAGCCGCGACATTACGGGCGGCGCCATCTACACCACGAACGCCGCCAACGACGAAGGCTGGGACAGCGCCAATGTCTACGACCAGGTCGGCGCCGACTGGAACGAGATCGGCTCGATCGAAGATGTCGTGCTATCGAAGGATGGCCAGATGGTCGGCGTCGTGGCTGAAGTCGGTGGCTTTCTCGACATCGCCGACAAGCACGTCATGCTCGCGACCGGCGACGTGAACCTCGTGGCTGTCGACGACAAGACCTATGCGATCGTCACGCGCATGAGCGAAGAGCAGCTGGAGTCGCTCGAAGGCGTCGACGAAGGCTTCTGGGACTGATCCAATCCCCGGCGCTCCGACGCGACAACGCCCTCGCAGAGCTCTGCGAGGGCGTCTCAATATCGGACACATCGAGCGGACATGCCTCCTGCATCGCCGGATGGCTCATCGACACATCAAGGAGGCTCGGGCCCCCGAGCATATGACATGGACATCATTCGAATAATCATTGCGATCTTCATCCCGCCGCTTGGCGTCTTCCTTCAGGAAGGTCTGGGCAAGCACTTCTGGATCAACGTCATCCTGACGATCCTGGGATACGTGCCCGGCATCATCCACGCGCTCTACATCATCATCAACAGGTAGCGCGGTCCCGATCGCGTCGGCCTGCCTTCGGTGGCCGTAGAACCTGCGGTAGGCCATGGATACAGATTTCCCATGGCCACGCCACCATCCGCTTGGCGTCCGCCTCAAGTCGTGGCATCGTTTTTCGCACGCCACATGAGGGAGAGCGCGATGAACCAGGCGACCAACATGTTGATCCAACGCCACCTTGGCACCTACCAGTCCGCGCTGACCCAGTGGGGGCGGCAGGTCACGGTGGCGCGTGACGATCGCGACGCCTTCCGCATTGCAAGCCAGAAGCCTGCGCCGCATTCGCTGCTGCGCTCGCTCGGCAGCCTGACGAACTCGGACCGACTGAAGGCCGAGCGGATCGTCGAGCGCCAGCTCGAGGAGCGTCTCGACCGGCTGGAACGCGACGGCGCCGAGGTCGGGCTCCTGCGCGATCTGCAGCGGACCACGCAGGGGGCTTGGCCGCGTCAGGCGCGTCGGTTGGAAACCTTGGCGCGCGCCGCGGCGCGGCCGCCCGAGCCGGACAATGACGATGGAATGGAGCCGTAGAGCTCCATCTCAGTCCACCTCGGACACAGGCAGACCAAGGCGCTGGAGATCTTGGTTGCTGTATCTCAATGGCACCCGGTTCAGCAGCTGACGCGCAGCTTGTCGTTTCCAACCGGGCGTCGCGGGATCATCGAGCATCGCCACAACCGTCATGCGCATCGGATAGCCCATCGCATGTTCCCGCCTGGCCGGATCGCCCTCCAGCTTCGCGATCTCCCGCTCCAGATGGGTGATCGCCTTGCGCTGCGCCTTGCTGAGAACAGCCAACGGACCGCGCTTGCTGGAGAGGATGGTGGACAGGTTGAGGCGC
>NZ_JBELKF010000048.1:0-25192 GCF_042089775.1 Palleronia sp. | reverse complement strand
CGGCCATCGCCCTCGCCGCTACCGTCATCTTCTGGTTATGAGTCCAGAGCCTACGTGAATCCCCTTTTGTCAACAGGGCCTAGGCAAGGCCGTTCCAAATCTGCTTGGAAGGATCAGCGTTATTCGAGCCGGTTGTAGTCGAATTCAACGACCTCAGCCGCCTGCTGCTCCGTGTACGGTATGTCATAGTTGGCGCTGCCCGCAGTCCAGCCGGTGCCATAGTCCTGATAGGAGAAAGCCCGGTAGCCTGCGCCGAACGCGTTTGCAGGCTGCACCACGACCGCGCTCACCTGTCCGTCGCTCAGGATCAGATCGCTCACATAGTCATAATTTCTGAAGCTATCACCATCGCGGAGGCGTGCGTAGTCCCGATCAGTTCGCTTGCTCGCCACGCACGCGGGATCGGCGTGTCGTCTACACCGGCTACAACGTCGCTTTCCAAGGTCTCGCCTTCGACCATTTCCGGCTCTTCGGCATCGCCAAAGAACCCGTATTCGTCGACGGTCTCTTCGGTGATCGAGACAATGATACCTTCGCCGTCTTCCGCAACCTGGACTTGATCGAACGGGATGCTGACATGCGTGTCGCCGATATCCCAGAAGCCGCCGACCTCGGCGATCAAGGCTATCACTTGGCCGTCGGGGTCGATCATGAGATCCTCGACGTCACCGATCTCGTCGCCGTTCTGGCCGTAAACTTCCATATCATCCAAGTAACGCTCGGCACTTACGCCGCGCGTGTAAACGTCCTCGGCGTTCCATTCCGCCAAGTCGATCACTTCAGCGTCGCCAAGCGCCTGACTTGCGTCTTGAGCAAAGGCCGGTGCCGCCGGAAGGCTCGAAACCAGCGCGAGTGCTGTCGAATTTCGCATCGTCATCTGTCTCTCCCTTCTTTTCGCGCCGCTTAGGCGCTTTGCAGTGCGATCGCACAAGAGGCGACCACTCTTGCAGTCAATACGTCGGGCGGCTCAGCATTCCGACTGCGGCGAACAGATGCGGCAGCTTGAACGTCCTCACGCCAGCTCCTTCGGAAATAGGCCGGCCAAGTCCGGCCTGTCCGGCGTCGCCCTGGTGTCGGAGAGACATCGGGAGTTGTAGAGAAACCCTGGGAGACACGCAGACCTTCCTTGGGATGCTTGGGAAAGCTCCGCGCACTTCTCAGCGAGCAGATCCCTCCTCACCGGGCACCTTGCTGCTATCCTTCAGGACGTCGCGGATCCAGAGCTTGCTGACGAGGACATAGCACACGACCGCGAGTGGGGTTGCGAGAAGGATTCCGAGGGGCCCTAACAGGACGCCGAAGGCAAGGATTGCGAACATCGTCAATGCCGGCGGCAGATCGACCGCGCGCTGTTGCACCAGCGGCGTGATCAGGTTGCCCTCCACCTGCTGGATGACGACGTAGAGGCCGAGAACCAGCACCGCGGTCGTCGGCCCTTCGGTCAGCCCAAGCGCGATGGCCGGAGCGGCTGCGAGGATCGGACCGACGAAGGGCACGAATTCAAGCAGAGCTGCGACAAACCCGAGAGCCAGAGCGGACGGCACACCGATCAGCCAGAGCCCGGCCGTCGTCAGGGCCCCGACCAGAGCCATGGCGACGAGCTTGCCGATCAACCAGAGCGTCAGGGCGTTCCCCGTCGCCCCCAGCGCGTCCTCGGCGGATTGTCGGTACTGCCGCGGGAACAGGGCAGCCAGGCCGCGCCGATAAAGCTGGGGATCAGCCGCAAGGTACAATCCGGAGAATACGACAAGAAGGACATAGGTAAAGCCGGTGATGAAGGCTCCGGAGTATGCGGCGATGCTGCCGACCATGTCGCCATCTTTCGCCATCCCGCTGACACGATCTTCTACCCACTCCCTTAGCCCCGATACGCCAAGCGTCTCTTCCACGGCCTTGATCAGATCGGGAATCCCTTCGATCAGAGTCTCGAACTCTGCCCTGATTTGCGCGCCGAGCAGCGTCATGAAGCCCGCGATGAGAAGTGCGACGAAGGCCGCTGATATTGCCAGAGCCCAACGGTCACCCAGCGGCGTGTATCGCGTGATGAGGTTGGTCAGCGCACGCAGGAGGACCGCGAAGAGGACGGCACCAAAGGCGAGCAATAGAACATGCGCAAGCTGCCACGCCACGAGGACGCCGACCACGACAGCAACGGCAATCAACATGAGTTGTAGGGAGCCCCACGGCGACGGGAATGCGCTTTCCCTTGCCTGCTTTTGCTCTGACGGATCGTTCGAGCTCATTTCGCGCCCCCAGGCAACAAGCGGGACAAGCGAAACGGGCGCCAGCGATGCCGCGGACGCTCGGGGTCGAGAAGATCGCTCTCGCCCAGAACCTCGTCCTCGGTCGCGTTGAGCTCTGGCGGCTCGAACGGAGCGAGCGTCCGGCCCTCCCCGCACAAGGCTTCGATTGCGCCGATGAGTGATCCGCCCGCCTTTGCCACGGCCATATCGACAGCGGACTCCGACACGCCGAGATGTTCGGCGAGCAGGTCCGTGCGCAGCGCACCGATCCGCTGCCGCAAAGCTCCCTCTTCGGGATCGTCGGGTTGCGCCTCGATTGAGAGATCGCACTCGGTGTCGTAGCCAAGCGAGCGATTGTTGAGGTTGGACGACCCGATCCGCAACAGCCGGTCATCCATCACCACGATCTTCGCGTGCACGTAGATGGGCGTGCCCCCTTGCGCAACCGGAGTGTAGAGGCGGAAGCGCCCATAGATGTCGGCGTCGCCTATCATCGCCAGGAGCCGCGCGCGCGACGATCCCATCACCTCTTCCTCGAGCCAACCGTCGGCCGTCACGGGGTTGATGATCACGAACTCGGGCCCGGCAGGCTCTCGCAGCCGCGCGGCGATGGCCTCGGCTAGCTTCCGCGACGCAAAATACTGGCTCTCGATGTAGAGAGTTCGCCGCGTTCCCGCGATGATCGCGAGGTAAAGCGCCTCGATCTCATGCACCGCGGCGCGCTCGCCATACGGAGGTGCCGTGCGGGAGATAGCGACATCGACCTCTGACACGGTCGGCGTCAAGTCCTCTGGCCAGAGCGACCGCGTCCGTGGCGGGGCTGATATGTCGTCGCCCGTTGCGCGCTTCCAGCGCTCGCGGGCAAGCTGGCCCAGTGCGCGGGCGGCGTCGCCATCGACGGCAACTGTCGCATCGTGCCAGGGTTTATAGTACCGCCCGGTCGTCGGCCGCTTGCGCAGCGGATTTTCGTCCTCGTGGTCGCGCGTATCCCACCGGTCCGCCGTCGCGTCGATCCCGCCGCAGAAGGCAAGCGCGTCGTCGATTACGACGATCTTCTGATGATGCGCAGCTCCGGCAGGATGAGCATGATCGAGCTTGAGTTTGATCCGGCGTTCGGAAATCCAGTCGGCGATCCTCAAGGGAGTCGATCCCCTTCCCAAGGCTCGAAGCACGCCCGTATCCCATTCCAGGAGATAGATCTTCAGGTCGGGACGCTGCCTGACCGCCCAGCTCAGGAACTTGCCCAGGCGTTCCGGGGTGTCGTCCTCCGCCAGCGGGTCGAGCGAAATCCGCGTGTCGAATTCCCAGCCGATCATGATCACGCTGTGCTGTGCCTTGCGGATCACGGAACGCAGCACTGCGAAATAGCGTGCCGCGTCCACGATAACCGAGAACCGTTCAGCCCGCTCGATGCGCCAGCAGGTCTCCCCAGGGCGCAAGATCGCCGTCTGATCGTCCAAGCTCATACTTCTTCCCTACCGCCCCAGAGCCCGGTCCCGCGCCGCCCTTACTCTCGATTTGTTTCTCGCGCGCCCGGATATCTGATCAATGCGTCGGCGCAAACCATCCGTCCAGCCCGCGCGGACCGCACGGAACGGCCTCATGACGTACTGAACGCAGCTAAGCTGCATAAATAAGACCTCCAACGGCTGCTATGGGCCGGCTTGCGTCCGCTGAACGCGCTATGTCCAACCGACGTTCCGTGTTGTGCCGGTTTGGACCTTTGACCATCGGCTGTTTCTGAAGCCTCATCCTGACATTCGTCAGTGCGGGTGGCGCGATCCTGTTCTTTCAGCGAGATCATCATCCGAGGTCACGGCGAGGCCAAACCACGTCAAGCGAACCAGTGCAGGGCGAGCCGGTGCATTTCTATCGGCCCAGGGGGATGCCGCCAGCACCAGCTTCTGACTCGTTCCGGCACTCATGGGCATTGCCGCCACCTCAATGGCGGCCCTTATCCCAACCGTTGGCGGCGCGGCCGGCATGAGCGGCCCAGTCTACTCTCACAATGATCGTGCTGACGCTCGCAGCGAGCCAGTTCGGGCCGCGCCTCGTCCGCACCTTCATGCGAACCGGCAGATCCGGTTCGTTTTCGGCACCTATGTGATGACTTTCATCTTTTGACTGCTCTTCTACGGCTTCATCGGCCGGCGTCCGGCAGCGGGTCCCCTGCCCTGATCCCGGTTGCGGTCACGATCGGCCTGACGCTGCTCAGCATCCTCCTCCTCGAGGTCCATGCGCTAACAATCACAGATGCCCGAGACTTTCATGGAGCTCCTCGGGCAGGAACTCGACAACGGCATCTCTGACCATGAACCTCTTGATAAAGGGATCGCGGCAGGATCCTCGGCCGGCCATTCCGGCCGAGTTCGAGGAAAAGGCGGATCTCGGCCAATCTTGCCGGGGAGGCTACATCAGATCAGAGGGTTCGACGCGCTAGTCGACGCTGCCCAGGCCGCAGACGTGATCGTCGGGCACCGCTCCGAGGCCGGTGACCGTGTTGTCGGACACGGCCGGGACATCGCTATCCATCCCGCGAACCGCGCCGGTTCGGAATTGGGCGATGTCATAGCTAACGGCTTCAAAATCGGCGCCAATAGGACGCCGAGGCAGGATCTGGAGCTCTCGATCCGAGAGCCTCGTCGGAATGACGGTGCGTGCCCTCTCGGCGAAGACGACAACCGGGATGGTCCGGCTAGGGTCGAACAGCATGTCCGCACGGCATCCGAAGCTCTCTGCGAGAGCGAAAGGTGTTTGCGCGATGCCTGAACCGACACTGTGCGGTTGAAGGCCAATTGCTTAGGAGGGCATGCTTCCTTCCACCAGACAAGAGGCGCGCGCTGCCGCTTCCGGGCTTGCGAACGCGTCGATCGGACACCGCAGGCGCCAGACATAGTGTGCATCGAGTCTGCTTGCCGCATGAAAGGTGAGACATGTGTCTGGTCTTCGTCTGATCGCGGATGCCCCCGCAGACGCAGCTCGCCAGACGGCGGAGTGATCGCCAGACAGATTGGGCAAGAGACGACCTGCTAAACTGAGCATTGTGAGGGCGCGGAGGTTCATTTTGTCCGGGAGCGGTCACTCTTGATGAGACAGCAGTTCACCGCCCCCTCCGCGGGTGCGAAGCTCGATCCAGCGAAGCGCGACGGGCGCCTGACGCGGCAAAACCCTTGCGCAGGTCCTGAGGCGCCGTCGATGCGGGTGAGCCGACAGCGGGCTGACGTCGCAAGTCATCCGCAGTGAGCGGGAGCGCCGATCTTTGATCGCATCCGCATTGGCCGGACGATGATGATGGGAGGATCGCAACCGCCTGAGCGGACGTAGCGACGGCGCTTTAGAGGAGCTAGGCCGTCCAAGCTGGCATTCAGATCGCCATCGCAATCATCATCGGGTTCTCAGCGAGAGGGACGAAGCCCCACCGGCTCGTTATCGAGTTGCCCACGAGAAGGCGTTTCAACTTCAGCTTATCGACGCAGAAAGCCTTGTTCACCGAGATCGGTGCCGATGAAGAGCGGCACCGGCGCTCTCCAATCCATAGAAGCGCTCCGGCCACGATGAGAACGCCCGAGCGCCTCCCCGACCGGCTGGCAGGTCGTCTCGTCCCCTTTCGGCCCCGCTGCCCGAAACACCCGCGCAGGTCGTCGAAGCCGCCGATGCGGACGCCGTCGATGAAGGTGTGGGGAGTCGTGTCTACCTTGTGCTTCTCCTTGAAGGCATCGGTATCTTCCCGGATTTCGAGATGATTATCCTCGACATCACATCTCGGGGCTCGAACCGATCCATCAACTCGAGGTCCTGAGGACAGGCGTCTGTGGGCATCACCATCCGAAAAGTGCGGCAGTTTTTCGTTCTGCCGCCATGTGGAACTGCGTTTCTCCTGTGGCCGCGCTTCCCTCAGCCCGCGCAGGACCAAAAGCCGCGGTAGCCGACCGTCAGCCCCTGCTCGAGTTCGAAGACCAGTTCGGCATCAGACCGCCAGTCGGCGTCTTCTCCAAGCGGGTCGACGGTCACTGTCGCGCCGGGAGCCTCGAAGACGATGCCGCCATCCGCTGTCTCGCCGGTGCCATCGAGGGGCACGAGGACGCCGTTCAGCTTCATCGCCGCATCCGACAGATCCTGACCGGTCCAGAAGACCGGATGTGTCTCGGGGCTGCGATTGAACGTGCAGACCGCCTCTGCATCGAGAACCTGGTCGGCTTCAGCCTCGGCCATCGGCGCAAGGTCGAGCTGGCTGATCAAGGTGTTGGAAAGGGCATCTTCGACGTTGCCTGGCGCAGCCGGCGGGTCCTGATAGATGCTTTCCACAACATCGTCTGACGAGACTTCGGCGATCAGATAGCGCATCTCGGCGATTTCCCGGCGTTGCGCCTCGATGATCTCGTCGGCAAGCTTTCGCACGCGCGGGTCGCGGATCTGGGCCCGCTCGGAGGTCATGATCGCAATCGAGTGGTGCGGGATCATCGCCCGCATGTAGCTTGGGCCGGATACAGTCACCTGGCTGCGCACCAGCCACAGCGCCACGGCAAAGACCACGATCGAGCCTGCAAAGATCGCGATGTTGAGCTTCTTGCTGGAGTACATGCCCAGCATGTAGGCGAGCATGATGACCGCCATCGTGGCGCCCATCAGGATCGCCATGTAGGTGCGCGTCTCGGAGTAGAAGATGTGCTCCCACGCGTAGGTGTTGATGTACATCAGGATGAACATCACCACCGTTGAGGTGAGGATCATCAGGCCGAAGCGTTTGTAGGACATGTGTTACCTCGCTTTCGTGGTCATTCGACAGTGGCAGCCCCGTCGTGGTGCCCATGGCCGCCGCCCGTCAGTTCCGCGTAATCTTCGGGGGTCAGGCCGGGCAATCCCGACACAAAGGCGGCGATTGCCGCGATTTCCTCCGGCCCGCGTTGGGGGCCGAAGGCGGGCATGCCGGACATCTTGATGCCGTTCTCGGCGATCCAGTAGATTTCTTCGGTGCTCCATTCCGTCGCCGCCTCGACCAGGTGCGGCGGCTCGGGCCGCATGCCGCGCGACCAGCCCGCCGGCTCCTTGCCGGGGGCGCCGTGACACTGGACGCAGCTTTCCGAATAGCGATCCGCGCCTTCCGCGATGAACTCCTCGGTGATCTCGGGCAGATCCACATCATCCGCCCGGCTCGAGACGGATCGGCGCATTGTCGTCTCCAGCGTCCATCGAACCGCGTCGGCGTGCTTGTCAGTGGCCGCCACATTGTAGGCGCCGCTATAGGCAACGCCGAGCCAGACGACGACCACGACGAGCAGCGTAGCAAAGATCCCGCCGAAAATGCCGGCGGTCAGGGGGCGTCTCTCCATGTCGTTCTCCGGTTGGACGGCCTTGAGCAGGGTGCGCAGGAGGAGGGTACCCCAAGGGACTAAAGGCTCATCAACAGCAGGCTGGCCGCCTTGTTCCCGAAGCCTTCCGGCGACTGGTGTGATTGCAGGGAGGCCATGAGAAGCGCCGGGAATGAAGAACGGAGAGAAAAGGCTCTACAGCGCTCCTCGCGTGTGTGTGTGGAGAACCACTATCCAAAAGGCATCCTGAACCTGTTGGTCATCTCTGCCCTCACATGAACGACCCTCTGCCTGTTCAGGGCCGAAGCGATCAGTCCGTGGAATAGGAGACCGGTGCCGGCGACGTCGAGGAGCAGAGACGACGGTCGACGCGATTGGCACACATGCCCGGGGTCCGCGGCTGCTCAAGCACGTGGCACGGGTCCGAGGCTTGACGTTCAGGTACAGGATCAACCCCGAAGGACTTTTCGCGAGCAGCGATGCAATGCGCGCCGCCGGCGTTGCTATACCCCGGCGACACTGCAAAAGTCCTTCAGTCTTGCACGAGGACGGGTGTCAGGTGGCGAACTCTTCGACTTCGGCAACCTGCTCATCCGAAAGCTTCAGCCGCCGCTGCAACTCGGCGAGGTAGGCTTGGTTCGCGGCGCTCTCGCCGTCCACGGCCGCACGCGAAGTCATGTAGAATTCTTCGGCGGTTTCCTCGTCGTTTACCTGCGCAAGAAGCTCGTCCAGCGGCTTGGGGTTCGCGATCTCGCGTTCCATGACGGCGCGGTCGTCGGCGTCGCCGCCTGCCTCGTCAATTTGGCCCATGATCCGCTGTCGCTCGTCCGTCGAAAGCGATCCGTCGGAATAGGCGGCCGTGATCATCGCCCGGATGAGAAGCAGCGCCTTGTCATCGCTGATGCTCTCTGCGGCCTGCGCCTCTTCGCGCAGGTCCTCCTCGTTTGCGGCGGCCGAATCGCTGCCCGTCTGCGGTTGCGAACCGCCGGTGAGGGTGTTCATCGCGTCCTGAACCATGCCGGAGATACCACTTCCGCCACGCGCGGAACCGGAACCGCTGGACGACGTGCCCGCCTTCGACTGGTGGTCCTGATACGCGCGGTAGGCCATGTACCCGAGTGCTGCCACACCGAGCTTGCCGCCCATCCCCCGGCGCCGACGGTGGCCCAGACCGCCAAGCATCGCCGCCGTTCCAAGCGACCCTCGCCGCCGACCGCGTCCGGCCATGCGGGTCGCGAGCATCGTTCCAAGTATTCTCTTGAGGCTCATGATAGCTGTCCTGATCTGTTCCGGGCGCAACGGTTGATCGGGTCCAATGTTCCCCTCACCGCTACCGATGCGACGGCATCAGAGCGAAACGGATAATGTCAGGCCAAGTACCATCGCCACCGGTGCGGAGGTGAGACCTGAGCGCCAAGCGCCGGCGCTGGCCCGCGACGAGCCGCCGCGAAACGAGCATCGCCCCCAGCCCACCGCTAAGGCCGCACTACCCTACGCTCAGAAAGCGCCCCGCCCTCAGCCGCCAAAGCTGCGGCTGCCGAAGCCACCGCCGGTGCGGGACGCACCGAATCCGCCGCGGCTGTTCACGGTGGATCGCGTGAGCGGTGCGGCCGTGCGTGTGCTTGGGTTGGCCGAGAACGAGGCGGGGCGCACCTGCGTCGTGCCACGCAGGCCCGACAATCTGGTGCCTCCCGACGGCGTGGCATAGCGCCCCCCGGCCGTCCGGTAGAGCGGTTGTGCGGCCAGTCCCCGACCGCCCAGCATGTTGCCGATCATGTAGCCCGCCAGCAGCGGCAGGAAGATTGAACCGCCGCCCGGGCGCTGTTCGGCCACGCATTCGCCGCCGTGCTGTTCCTCGCAGAGCGCCTGGTCTTCGTAACGAGGAGCGCTTTCGGCATGGACCGCCTGTGCCTCTTCAAAGCCCTCGACGCAGTCTTCGGCGGTGAAGTCATTCTCGGGCAGGTCCGCCAGTGCCCGGCATTCCTCGACCGAGGGGAAGACGGTGGCTTCGACCTGCTCTTCCTGGCAAGCGGCAAGCCCGAAGGCGGCCGAGCCCAGGAGGACGAGGCGGGTGGCGCGGGCGCGTTTGCGGGGGCGTTCTCTGGTCATGTCACGGCTCAATATAGTGCGGACGGAAGCGGGATGTATCCTGCGTGATGCGCGACACATCTTCGCGCAGGCCCAACCCGTGCGCCTCGGCGCCGATCATCCAGACGCCGCACATGACATAGTCGTCGCCGAAGCGCGGCAGGGGCGCGTAGCTTTGCAGGATGCGGGGATGAGCGTCGTAGGCGGTATCGGCCGAGGCTTCGCTGTCGTCACCTGCGCGGATGCGGACGCCCGCGCCCTCGCGCGAAAAGATCGGCTTTTCGACCACATCCGGGCCAAGCGCTTCGGCATCCTCGTCCGCGAAGACGGCCGGCAACAGGTTCGGGTGGCCGGGAAACATGCGCCACAGGACCGGCAGGATGCCCTTGTTCGACAGGATCGCCTTCCATGCCGGCTCGATGATGCGGACATTCGCGCCGGCGATGGCATCGGCGAAATCGTCTCGCAGCATGTCCTCCCACGGGTAGAGCTTGAAAAGTGTGCCGATCACCTGGTCCTCGGCATCGGCAAACTGGCCCGTGTCGGTCACGCCGATCTTGCGGATGTCGGTGAAATGCGCGCCCATCCCCGCCTCGCGCGCGGCCCAGGCGATGGCTTCAACGGTGGCGTAATCCTCGACCGCGTCGGCGAAGGCCGCGAAATGAATTTCGGTGTTTGGGTCGCAGATCTCGGCGAAGCGGGCGACGAGAGCCTCGTGGATTCCGTTGAACTGGTCGGCACCTTCCGGCAGACGGCCGGCGGCGATCATGTCCTCGAGCCAGTGCCACTGGAAGCCCGACGTCTCGTACAGCGTCGTGGGCGTGTCGGCGTTGTACTCCAGCAGTTTCGCAAGCCCCTCGCCGCCCCACGAAAAATCCATCCGACCGTAGAGCTCCGGCTCGCCCGCGCCCCAGCTTTCGGCCACCAGGTCGCGATGCGCCTGCGGAATCTGCAGCCGCTCCATGAGTTCCTCGGACGCGACAACCTCGGCCACCGCCTCTCGACACATCTGGTGAAGCTCTTCGGCGGGGCGCTCCAACCCCTCCTCGATCTCTTCCAGCGTGAAGGCGTAGGCCTTGGCCTCGTCCCAGTAGAGCGCGCCGTCCACGAAGGTATAGCCGAAGCCGGCCTCTTCGGCCTTCTTCTTCCAGTCGGGCCGCGCACCCAGATCGTCGCGTCGCATGGAACCTCCAGTGTCTTCCCCGCCTCGTTATGCATCGATCCACGTGGAAGATCGAGCGGCTCCGCTTTACAGGGGCCAGTTCACCTACCGTAGCTAAAGGCCACCAGGGTAGTCTCGATGGGCCGGAACAGGATCCGGCTGCCTTCCGAATACTCGATGAACTCGGCAGGTAGAACCATTTGCCCGCTCGTCCTTGGTCTGCAGCATTAGCACGCCGATTTTGATGCTCTGCGAAGCGTGAGCGATGGTGCGCAGGCCATCGCCCCGTGCGGCAGCGAGACCGGCTGCATCGATATCCACCGTTCGCCCGGATTCGTAGCATCGCTGGATGTCCGCGATCGTCTCGACTTTCGTGTAGCCAAGCTGGTTCTTCTTTCCATTGCGAACGAAATTGCCGGCACGCTGGCGAGCGCAGACCAGCCCCTCTTCCCGCAGGCGATCCAGGGCAGCACCGGCACCGGCCGCGAAAGCCGAACTGAGTGGTGGTTTATGGCAGCTTTCCGTCTATACCGTAGTCTGGTTCTGTTGCACAAAGCACGTGAAGGATTCACCCCGGGGAATCCAGCATGGTAGCTGGCGGACATAAGCAGGCCCGCGCCCACGATCTACAAGACGACGAATTGGCCAGCCTCTAACGAGCGCTCAAACGTCGGGGCTCACTGACGATCTGGTTCGACCCGGAGATGAAGTGGGATGCCGCGCCTACCGGCAAGCGCGGCCGCCAGCAGACCTACAGCGATGCCTTACTATGAAGGTGCTGTTCGGCATGCCGTTGCGCCAGATCATGGGTTTCGTGCAGAGCCTGTTGAAGCTGGTCGGCCTAAACTGGACTGTGCAAGACTTCAGCACCCTGTCACGTCGCCAGAAGACCCTCGCCGTGAACATCCCCTGCCGCGGCTCCAGAGACCCATTGCACCTGCTGGTCGGTCGACAGCACCGGGATCAAGGTCGAGGGCGAAGGCGCCCTCTCGGCAGATTGCTGCGCAATCGCCTGCCGGGTGATAAGTGGCACGCGCGCAAGCATGACGGCACCAGACGACGCGTCTGGCGCAAGATCCACCTCGGGATCGACGAGCAGACGCTGGCGATCCGGGCGGTTGAAAGCTCACTGGCGAATGGTTGCCGGTGATTGCGCCAGTGGTTCGAGCAACCACCGGCGACGGTCCGAAAGAACCAGTGGACGGGAACCACATCGGCGACGCGCCGGTGCTGCCTGATTTGCTCAGCCGGATCCCTCCTGATCAGGAGAACGGCAGCGTGACCGCAGACGGCGCCTATGACACGCGCAATTGCCACAGCCATCGCGGACAGAGGCGCCCACGCCGTCATTCCGCCCCGTCCGAGCCGTCAAACTCTGGAAGCCGACCACGGCCGGTAAGGTAGCACGGAACGAGGCCTCCGAACGTCGAAATGGCCGGGCGATCTGGCGAAACAGGAGTGGATACCACCGCCGAAGCCGTGCCGAGACAAAGATGAACTGCATGAAACTGCTGGGGCAGCGCCTCATGGCGCGGGACTTCGACCGCCAGGTCGCCGAGGCCCAGGTCAGCATTGCCATCTGAACGGTTATACCGCACCCGGCATACCCGTCACGAAGGCCGTGGGCTAAGTGCATCTGGAGAAAGGGGAAGTCCGGTCAGTAGTCACTTTGTGCCACAAGGCCCCGTAGTCTCCTCGCGAGAATGCGCGTGAGAAGCGAGTGATAGGCCTTGTCGGCGGGCAACGATCGGCTCCGCGCGGCGGCGGCATCCGGCACCATCTTATACTCCTGCTTCGCGCGACCCCATGGCCAATAGAGTCGGACGGCGCAAAAGGAGCGACGAAGGCGGGCTTCCCGAGAAAAGTCGGCGGGCGAGCGCGAAAGCGAGACCGCGCGCGTCGACCGAGAGAGTCGACTCGGTGGTGGAAATCAACGCGCCGAATTGCCCATCACTGACGATATCCGAGACACGGATCGGTCAACAAGCGGCGCAAGGGGAATGGGTTCAGGAAACCCTTGCCCTCGACTCGCTCTATGTTCCGACCGCGACCCATGGGCGGAAATGCCGGAGCGAAGATCAGCGGTCGGCCCGCCAGTGCCTCGGCAACGACGGCCGCTTCACCCTCGACGTGCCCTTCAGGCGCGAGCCAACCTTTTCGTCACCGTGCCGAAGGCCTTGAGGTCGACTTGCGGCTGCGACTGCGCTCTGCAGTCATAAAGATGCTGCTGCCGGTCTCTTCGATTCGCCTTTCTCTCTCATCCGCCAGCGAAACTGCTCTGACCCGTTCGCATCGGCAATCATCAACCTTCCCTGAGCGCACGGTTGAAATAGTCGGTGAGAGGCTGCAGCAAGTAAGCCAGCGGGGTGCGGTTGCTGGTGCGCAGATACCCTTCAACGGGCATCCCCGGCAGAAGAAACAGCCCCTCTGGCAGACGCTCCAGCTGATCGCGATCCAGCGATATTTCGACGCTGTAGAACGGCTCTCGTGTCGTCTCGTCGGTGAAGCTGTCGGCCGAGACCCGCAATACCAGGCCGTGCAGCTCCGGCGTGGTGCGCGCGTCGAAGGATGTGAACCGAAGTATCGCCGGCTGCCCCGGTGCAACCTGGTCAATGTGAACCGGCGGGATGCGGGCGCGGATCACTGGCGGTCGATGTGTCGGGATGATCGCCATCATCGGTTCCGCGGCGCGTATCACCGCGCCCGGTCCGAAGACGGCAAGGTCGTGAATGATTCCGCCCAAGGGCGCCGTGATACCCGTGCGCGAATGCTGCGCCTCGAGCGTAGCAACACGTTCGACCATCTGCGCTTCGTACAGGCGCACGTCGCGCAACTCAGCAACGGCCTCTTCGCGGCGTTGCACGGTGTAGAACAGTTCCTGATTGCCGATATCGGTCAATTTCTCACCGGCCTCGGCCCGTGACGCGACGAGTGCGCCGGCACGGCCTTCCAGTTGTGCAGCCTCCCGTTGAAGGGAGAGAACACGACTGGCTTGCGCAAGACCTCGATCCAGGAGGGACTGCTGATTTCGGAGTTCGTCCGAAATCAGGACGACCTGCCGGTCGAGGGAAGCAAGCTGCGCGTTTATTCCCCCGATCTGCTGCGAGATTTGCGCCCGCTGCCCCTCAAGCTGAACCAACGTGCTTCGGGCGGTCTCCCTCCGCGCATCGAACAGGCTGGACTGGCCCCGGATCAGTTCGGCCAACTGCGGATCGGCTTCCGCCAGATGAAGCAGATCGGTCGGGAAACTCACCCCTCTCGTCCCGTCGCTCTCGGCCTCCAGGCGCGCCCGACGAGCCCGATACTCGACCAGCTGCGTCTGTGCCGCCGCCAGTTGCGCGTCAAGAAGTGCGCTATCCAGAAGGGCGAGCGTCTGCCCTTTCTTCACGAGATCGCCTTCCTCGACCAAAAGCTTGGTCACGATGCCTCCATCGGCATGCTGCACAACCTGGCGGTTGCGCTCGGCCTCAATTTGCCCCTGGACGACGATGGCGCCCGAAAGGGTGGAAAACGAGGCCCAGTACCCGAACCCGGCCACCAGCAGGATCAGGGCAGTTACGCCCGACCAGATCGCCCCGCGCGCAGGCCACCGCTCAGCCTCGATCACGACGCGCCTCCCGAAACCGTGCCGCCCGCGATGTTCAGATGGTTTCGCGTCACCTGGCGCAGCACCTCGTCCTTCGGTCCGAAAGCGCGGCGGACGCCCCCCTCCAGCATCAGCAGTCGTTCGCATTGCTGGATCGCCGCAGGACGATGCGCCATAATGACAACGCTGCCGCCGCGCGCCTTGACATGGGCGACCGCCGCGCCGAGCGCCTGCGTTCCCTCATTGTCGAGGTTCGAGTTCGGCTCGTCCAGCACCAGAAGGACAGGGTCGTTGAAGAGCGCTCTCGCAAGACCGATGCGCTGGATCTGCCCTCCCGAAAGACGTCCACCGGCCTGGGACACAGGCGTGTCGTAGCCTTCGGGCAGCTGCAGGATCATGTCATGCGCTCCCGCCAACAGCGCGGCGGCGACGATGGCGCTGGAAGGCGCGTCGGGATCAAGACGCGCGATGTTCTCGGCTACGGTCCCTTCGAAGAGCTGAACGCTCTGAGGCAGGTATCCGATATGGCGGCCCAAGGCATCCGGCGCGTACTGGTCCAGTGTCGCACCATCCAGCCGAACGCGCCCCCCCGCAGGGCGCCAGGCACCTGCCAGTACGCGTGCCAGCGTCGATTTCCCGCTGCCCGAGGCGCCGATCACGCCCAGCGCCGTGCCGGGCGCAAGATTGAAGGACAGCATGCGCAGGGTCGCCTGCGAATGCCCCGGCGGAATCACCGTCAGCTGCTCGACGGTCAAGCTGGCGCGGGGCTTTGGCAGTTCTGTCCGCGCGGGTTCAACTCCGACGCGCCCGAGTAGGTCTGCCAGCCCCGCCCAACCCTGACGCGCGCGTTGCACCAGCGGCCACTGGTTCAGCGCAAGGTCGATCGGCGCCAGAGCGCGGCCCATCATGATGGATCCCGCGATCATTCCACCGGGGGTCATCTGCTCTTGCAGCACCAGCCAGGCGCCAAGGCCCAGCATCAGCGACTGTAGAAACAGCCGCAGTGTGCGCGTCGCGCTGGAGAACGTGCTGACGGTCTCCGCCGCGTGCATCCCCTCGTGCAACGAAACGGCACGGACCTGGTCCCATCGCCGGAAAGCAGCCTCCTGCATCCCGAGCGCGCGTATGCTTTCCGCATCCGACTGCAGGCGGTCAGACATCCGTTGTGCGCGATAAACTGCGCCCTGCGCACGCGCATGCGCTCCGTGCGAGAGCAGCTGGTTAAGCAGCGTCACGACAACAAGAACGCACACCCCAGCAAGTGCGAGCGCGCCGAGAAGCGGGTGAAACAAAAAGATGATGCCGAGAAAGATCGGCGTCCAAGGCACGTCGAACAACGCCGTCAGCACCGTCGAAGACAGAAGCCGTCGCACTGCCTCAAGATCGGCCAGGCCATTGGGCGTCGACCCGGCGCCGGGCGCGCGGGCGGCGCCAAGGATCATCGCGTGGAACACGCGCCGATCCAGCTTGCTTTGAAACCGCGCCCCGATCCGCGAGAGAACTCGCGCCCGCGCCGCGTCCAGAACACCCATGACCGCAAATAGGAACGCCATAAGAAGCGTGAGCGCGACCAGCGTCGCCTCGGACCGCGAACCGAGTACGCGGTCATAGACCTGAAGCATGTAGAGCGGCCCGGTGAGCATCAGCAGGTTCACGAACAAAGAGAACACGCCGACAGCGAAGAACAGGCCCCGGCTCTCGGCCCGCACGGCCTTCAGCTCGTCCACCCCCCTGCTCCGCTCGCTCGTCATGGCCGCCTCCTCACCCGAACCGGGAAACGCGAGCGGACTGCGGCAACTTTCTGACTTGGCAACTCATTCCGCTACGAGCCTCCTGCTTTCAGCCCATCAGAATTTTGCGAGATTCGAAGATTGTCTTGAGGAAGAGAATTTCCCGAGCTTCGGCCAAGCTCGAGCTCCAACACGTCATGCCGCTGCTCGCGCGCACGACTTTTACTGACAGGGTGGCGAAATCGGCGGTCCGATCGCGGCAAGAGAAGTGTCAGAGCCTTTCGGCGATGCTTGCGGCACAATGTGATGCCGCAAGCTGTGGACTGCTCTACCGCATCCTATAAAGCGAAATCCGTCTCATAAATTGCCAAGTTACCCTCAAGCAGGACGAAGCAGTCCGCGTTGGCATCACCGTCGAGATCCATCTCGACCTGCGTCATGCGCCCCGCCCGTTCGCAGCGCAATTCTCCCGCGGTTCCGCTGAACGCAGACGTCGCGATGAAATCGAACGCCTGCTTCCCGCTCCGGGAGATGTCGGCGTCGATGTTCATTAGGTCGATGATGTCATTCTCGGTACGACTGAAATCCTCGATGATGTCCGCGCTCGACGCGCTGCGGCCCAGCTCCCATGTAGTGAATACGAAAGCATCGGCATCGGCACCCCCGATCAGGTGATCGGCACCTCCCCCGCCGTGGATGATGTCTTCGCCGCCACCGCCGACCAGACGGTCAGCGCCGTGCCCGCCCTTCAGGACATCAGCGCCTTCGCCGCCCACAATCTCGTTGTCACCATCGTTGCCCTGAAGATGCTGCCCCGCATCGGAGGTGCCTAACAGCGTCTCCACCTGCTGCGGCAAGGCGTACCACTTCAGACCGGTTTCCGTGGTGTCGGAACCGCCACCGAACGCTTCAACAACGTCATCGCCACGCTCATTCACGACGAATGTGTCGTCCCCTGTGCCGCCGACCATCCGGTCGTTGCCAAGGCCACCGTCAAGGACGTCACGTCCGCCGTCGCCCTGCAGAACGTCTTCACCCGAACCTCCGTCGAGCGAGTCGCTTCCATTTCCCCCCGAAAGGCTGTCGTCTCCCTCAGTGCCGAAAAGCACGTCATCACCCGCCAATCCCGCCAGCGCATCGTCTCCGCTGCCGGCGGTGATCAGGTTAGCCGCGTCGTTGCCGGTCAGCCGCTGACCCGTAGTCGACTCGCCTTTCAGGTCTTCGACGGACCACCCGAGCTCATAGCTGTCGAGACTGGTGATCACGGTGTCGTGGCCGCCCTGCGCCCATTCCGTCACCTGGTCCGAATGACTGTCGACAAGGTAGGTATCGTTGCCCGAACCGCCGAACATCCGGTCGGCGCCCAGTCCGCCCACAAGCAGGTCGTCCCCGCTAGCTCCCCCATAGAGATCGTCGTTGCCTGCGCCGCCGAACAAATGGTCGATCCCATCCCCTCCGCCGAGGGTGTCATCGCCTCCTTCGCCGTAGAGCGTGTCGTCTCCCTCAGCGCCCTTGATCGAATTGGCGAAATCATGGCCAGTCAGCACCTGACCCTTGGAAACAAGCCCGGTCAGGTCTTCGAAGTTGGTGGCAAGAACGTAGGTCCGCAGGGTCGTCTGGATTTCGTCGCGCCCCTTGTCCGCCCACTCGACCACTACGTCATTGACGTTGTCTATGACGTAGACGTCGTCACCGGTACCGCCGTTCATGTAATCGGCGCCACTCCCCCCATCGAGATGATCGCTACCCTGCAGGCCACCATAGAGCTTGTCGCCGCCACTCCCGCCAAGCAGATGGTCGTCCCCCTCACCACCGCCGAGCGTATCGCTCTCGTCCCCGCCTTCCAACGTGTCGTTCCCTGCGTCGCCTTTCAGGTCGTCGCCGCCGTCGCCGCCGTACAGGCGGTCATGCCCAGCTCCGCCATGCAGCGTGTCCTCCAGGTATCCGCCGCCCAGGTAATCGCTTCCGGCTCCACCGGCCAGCATGTTGCGGCCACTCCCGCCGAGCAGCGTGTCGTCGTAATCTCCGCCGGTGAGGCTGTCATCGCCTTGCCCGCCGCGCAGCCAAACCCGTTCGAATTGCGAAATCGTCGTGCCCTGGCCGACAAAGGTCGAGGTCGCGCCGTCGGTATGGTCGAGCGTGAAACTGATATCGATCCGAGATGCACCAAAGTGGCCAATAAACGTGTCCACTCCGGCTCCACCGTTGAAATCTCCCGTAAAGATGCCGTGGCTGTACAACTCAAAGGTGTCGTTCCCACCACCGAGTTTCACGATCATCTTCTCGATCTCTCGGAAGCCGATCGAGATGCCCGCTTCATCGTTCAGAAGGTTCCCGCGCCACCGGCCATCCCACAAGCCGGACTGCTGCCCCGTCAGGTCCGACCAATCGACCGTCAGCCTATCGGTGCCACCCTTTCCGTCGACCGAGCTGCTGCCGTCCGCAGACGTAAGCGTCCAGAAATTATTTCCCCAATCACCGCTGTAAACGGTCATGATTGCCCCCACGATAAAAATACGGCCGGCAAGAAGAATTCGAATCTAATGATATCCATTCAATAGCCGGCACGCGTTTTAATGCAAGCGCGCGCTATTCACCGGGTGCGCTTTCCTGTCGTTCGCCAACCTGCGGCGGCGTGGCCGGAAGCGCGGCGCGGCCACCTGACCAGTGAGCGGAAGACGAAGGGCGCTGGCGCGACATGCTTCAGCAGCACCCTCTCCGCAGGATCCGCTGTCGCGTGATGTTCAACGCGCGTCGGCGCGAACGCGGCTCCTGAGTCCATTCGCATCCCTCTCTACAAGACGCTTCGCACGAGCCGGCTCCCGCCTGTCGCCAGCGCCCAAGGATGCGCGGCTGCCTAGATTCAGACCCCGAGCGAGCGGAAAGATGTCGCCGTGCCAGCGCGCTGCCTCGAGGCGGTCCAAGCCTCACAAGGCAGGCAGACGGCGGATCGCTGCGTGCGCCGCCTTTGTCACGCCCGGGGAAAGACCATGCCGTCGAACAGCTTCCGTGCCGTCCGCAGGGTGCCCGTCCGGGTCACGCGGCCGGCGTCGTCCCGTTCGAGCAGCACCTCGGCCGCTCCGCCGGGATGGGCGACGCGGACGCTCGTGCCTTCCGGCAGTTGCGCGACCTCGTGGGCCGGGCTGCCGCGCAGCGTCGCGGCGGTGGCGACTGTGATCGCGGCAAAGACGCCAACGGTGGCATGCACCCGGTGCGGAATGAAGCAGCGGGTCATCAGCGCAGCACCGTCGGCGTCGCAGCTGACGAGGAACATCTTGGGCACGGATTTCTCACTCACGTCGCCCAGCGTCATCAGGTGGCCCGCCTTCAGGCGGATCGCCTCGACCCGCTCCTTCAGCGCGGCGTTCGCCTCCAATTCCGCACGCGTCTCTACTCCGCTCAGGCCGAAGGCGTCTGCGCGCATCACGATGCAGGGCATCCCGTTGTCGATGAGCGTACAGGCCACGCCGTCGATCTCGTCGGCTTCGTGCCCCGTCGGCAGCAGCGTCCCGCACATCGACCCCGAGACGTCGTCGAACATCAGCGGGATCGGCGCGTGCGTGCCCGGCACGCCGTCGATGGCCGCGTCGCCGTCATAGCGCACGCGCCCGCCGGGCGTCTGGATGGTGGCCGAGGCCACTTCGCCCGTGTTCACCATGTGGATCCTGACCCGAGTTTCGGCGCCCGTGGCGGCGACCAGCCCCCGCTCGATCGCGGCAGGCCCGACGCCGGCAAGGATGTTGCCACAGCCCTGCGCGTCGCTGACCAGCGGCCGGTCGGGAAAGACCTGCAGGAACCAGTAGTCGACGTCCGCATCGTCGCGGGTCGAGGGCGACAGGATCGCCACCTTCGAGGTCAGCGGGTCCGCGCCCCCGATCCCGTCGATCTGGTTTGCGTCGGGCGATCCCATCACGCGCAGCAGAATATCGTCGAGCGCGGCGCGCTCCGTCGGCAGGTCGGAGGCCAGGAAATACGCGCCTTTCGACGTGCCGCCGCGCATCCACAGGCAGGGTATTCCGTCCATGGCGTCAACCTTTCCAGCGCTTCAGACGTATTCCAGACCTTTTTCGGCCAGCCGCCCGCGCATGTCGTAGATGTCGAGGCCAAGCTCCCCCGCCGCGAGGCGCCGGCGCTTCTCTTCTTCCTTGGCAAGCCGTCGCTCTGCCTTTTCCAGCACCGCGGCAGCGTCGGCGCGGCGGACGACGCAGACGCCATCGTCATCGGCCACGATCACGTCGCCGGCTTCGATCGCCTGACCCGCGCAGACGATCGGAACGTTCACCGAGCCCGGCGTCTCCTTCACCGTGCCCTGCGCGCTGATCGCCTTGGACCAGACCGGAAAGCCCATCCGCTCGAGGTCGCGGACATCGCGCACCCCCGCGTCGATCACCAGAGCACGGCACCCGCGCATCATGGCCGAGGTCGCCAGCAGGTCGCCGAAATACCCGTTGTCGCAGGGCGAGGTCGGCGCAAGGACCAGCACGTCGCCCTCCTGCACCTGCTCGATGGCAACATGCAGCATCCAGTTGTCCCCCGGAGGAGCACTGATCGTCACCGCACTGCCCGCGATCTGCGCGCCGCGATAGATCGGGCGCATATGCGACTGAAGGCAGCCGATCCGCCCCTGCGCCTCGTGGACCGTGGCGACACCCGCCTGCCCCAGCTTGTCGATCACCGCGCGGTCGGCGCGTTCGATGTTCTGCACGACACATGCCATGTCAGTCCTCCTTCACCGGCGGGGTGCCGTGGGTGTGAAATGTCTCGATGGTCTTCAGGCCCCAGGCCTGGCCCTTCTTGCGGTCGGCCTCGGTCCAGACGATGGGCTTCCAGTCGGGCGCCAGGATCAGGCGCGCGCCGGCATTGGCAAGCTCGACCCGGTTGCCTGCAGGTTCCCACGCATACAAGAAGAACGTCCCCTGGATCGCGTGCTTGTGCGGCCCCGTCTCGATATGGACGCCGTTCTGCAAGAAGATATCGGCGGCGCGCAGGATGTCCTCGCGCTGGTCGGTGGCGTAGGTGACGTGGTGCAAACGGCCGTTACCGCGACCGTGCTCTTCGGTGCAGGCGAGATCGTAGGTCTTGTTGTTGACCGTGAACCAGCACCCGCCGATCCGCCCGTTATCCAGCTGGATCAGCTCGGTCACGCGGGAGCCCAGGCACGTCTCCATGAAGCGGCGGAACTCGGTCACGTCCTCGGCCAGCAGGTTCAGGTGGTCGATCCGTCGCGGTGCGGCACCGGTGAAGGCGCTCGCCGTGTTCTTCAACGCGGGCGCGTCCGCATCCTGCCCCCTGAACCAGCGCGTGTCGTAGTAGATCTCGAACACGTGGCCGAACGGGTCTTCGAACCGGAACGCGCGGCCGTGGGCCACGTCGCCCTCGACCCAGCCGTGGGTGGTGTAGCCCGACGCCGCGATCGCCGCGACCCGCCGCTCCAGCCCCTCGGGGCTGGAGGCCCGATAGCCGACATGCGCCACCCCGGTCCGGTGCGAGCGGGTGAGCTTGAGCGTGTGGAACTCGTAGTCGTCCCACGCCCGCAGGTACGCGCTTGTCCCATCGTCGCCCGACAGCTTCAGCCCGTAGACGCGGGTGAAGAAGTCGAGGCTTTCGTCGAACATGTCCGTCAGCAACTCGACATGGCCGAGATGGGCGATGTCGCTGGTCACAGCTCGTCCACCGTGCGCGGGAAGATCGACTGGAAACCTTCGGCATACTTGCAGTCGCGCCCGCCCGCCTGCCCGCCCGAGTTGCGGCGGAAGTGGTTGGCGCGGTTCTCGGCGACGCGGGTGTAGTAGTCCCAGAGGTGGTGTTGCCCCTCCATGCACTCGATCGCGGCGCGCTTCCTGTCCCAGACCGGCGTGATGTCAAGGAACGTGTCCGGCTTCCATCCCATCTGCTCGGTCTGGTGCGGCTCGAACAGGTAGAGCTGCGGCGCGCCCAGCACCTTCTCGCCCGGCTTGTGCCCCCAGGCCTGCGCGATCATCCGGCACTCCAGCGCGACTTGCGTCGTGTAGGAGTGGTCGGTGTTGTAGGGGTCGTACTGCGAATGCGACAGCATGAAGGACGGCTGCACGCGGCGGATGACGTCGACGATCTCGCTCTTGTCGTCGCGGTCCAGCTCGAGCGGATAGTCGCCCTTGTCGAGGCACACGAGGTCATGCGCCCCCAGCGCCCTCGCGGCGTTCTCGGCCTCCTTGTGGCGCACGTCCTTGACCGTCTGCAGGTCCATCCCCTCCTGCTTCCACAGCTTGGCGCTTTCGCCACGCTCGCCGAAGGACAGGCACAGGACCGTCACGTCATAGCCCTTCTGCGCGTGCAGCGCGATCGCGCCCCCGCATCGCCAGACGAAATCGGCGGCATGCGCCGAGATGACGAGGGCGGTCTTGGGCGTGGTCATGGGCGGTTCTCCTCTCGACGCGTCGGACCCGAATTCACACGCGGGGCGGGTGAAGGTCCATTCGGAAGCCTGTGCGACCTCATAAGTTACGGCTATTGAGGGTGGCGCAAGGACGGCCGCACAGGCATCCTCTGCCCCAAAGGACAGGCCATGACACACATCCCCGGACATCTTGCATTCGTCGGCTTCGGCGAGGCCGCGACCGCCTTCGTGAACGGCTGGGCCGCACACCGCCCCGGCACGCTCAGCGCCTACGACATCCGTGATGATGCCGAGATGCAGGTCCGCCTTGCCGATCACGACGTGACCGGCGGCCCGATCGATCAGGCGCTTGCAGGGGCCGAGGTGGTCCTTTCGCTCGTGACCGCCGACCAGGCGCTCGACGCCGCCCGCACCGCCGCCCCCGCGCTGGCACCGGGGGCGCTGTGGCTCGACTGCAATTCCTGCGCGCCCGGCACCAAGCGGCAGGCGGCTGCGGCGATCGAGGGCGCCGGCGCGCGCTACGTTGACGTGGCGGTCATGGCGCCGGTCCACCCCAGGCGCCACCACGTGCCCCTGCTGGTCTCAGGGCCCCACGCCGAAGCGGCGGCAGAGGTGCTTCGCGCGCTCGACATGCGCCCCGAGGTGTCGGGCGACGCGGTCGGACAGGCCAGCGCGGTCAAGATGATCCGCTCGGTGATGATCAAGGGGCTCGAGGCGCTGACGGCCGAATGCTTCCTCTCCGCCCGCCGCGCCGGGGTCGAGGACCGCGTGCTGGCCTCGCTCGAGGCATCGGACCCCGAGATGAACTGGCGCGAGCGCGGGGCCTACAACCTCGAGCGGATGATGGTCCACGGCCCCCGCCGCGCAGCCGAGATGCGCGAGGTCACGACCACCGTGGCCGAACTTGGCCTTGGCGGCGGGATAAGCGCCGCGGCCGCCGACTGGCAGGCGCGGATCGGTGCGCTCGAGGCCGATCCGGGCGAAGACGATCTTCTCGCCCGTCTCGACACGGTGCTGCGACAGCTGTGATCGCCGCGAACCTGCGTCACCTGCGCCTGTTCCTCGCCGTGGCCGAGACACGCTCGCTGACCCGGGCAAGCGACCGGCTGCACGTCTCGCAACCCGCGGTCACGCAGGCGATCGGCAAGCTCGAACGCGTCAGCGGCGGGCGGCTCTTCGACCGCACCAGCGCCGGCTTCTTCGTCACCCCCCGGGGCGAGGTGCTGGCCGCGCGCCTCTCGCGCGCTTTCGCGATCCTCGATCCCGCGCTCGCCGACGTATCGCCCCGCCTAAGGCTCACGGCGACGCGGGCCCAGTTGCAGGCGCTGATCGCCGTCCACGAGGCCGAGAATTACACCCTCGCCGCACGCCGCATGGGCCTGACACAGCCCACCGTCCACCGCGCCGTCGCCCAGATCGAGCGCGAGGCCGGCCGCCGCCTGTTCGAAAGGACGAGCTTCGGCCTCGCCTCCTCGCGGCAGGCGGCAAACGTGGCCCGCGCCGCCCTCCTGGCGTTCCGCGAGTTCGAATTGGCCGAAGCCGACTTGGCCGAGCTCGACGGCGGCGCCGCCGTCCGCATCGTCATCGGCGCCCTTCCCATGGCGCGCTCGGTCCTTTTGCCCCGCGCGCTGTCGACCCTGCACGCCGAGCGTCCGGCCCAGCCCATCCGCGTCGTGGACGGCCTTTATGACGAGTTGCTGAGCGGCCTCCGGCGCGGCGACATCGACCTGATCGTCGGCGCCCTGCGCGATCCCGCCCCGATCGGGGACGTGGTGCAAGAGCGCCTGTTCGACGACCGCCTCGCCGTGATCGCCGGCCCGGGTCATCCCCTCGTCGGGACCTCCGACGTCCAGCGCACCGCCTTGCGCGAGGCGCCGTGGGTCGTCCCCCGCGCCGGCACGCCATCGCGCGCCCATTTCGACGCCTGGTTCGGCGCAGACGCGCCGCAAAGCGTCATCGAAGCGGGCTCGATCCTCCTCATGCGCGAGATTATCGCCGACGACCGCCACCTCGGCTGCATTTCCGCGCAGCAGGCGCAGGCCGAGATTTCCAAGGGCCTCGTCGCCGAGATCGACGTGCGCGCCGACTGGCCGAACCGGCCCATCGGCCTGACCTACCGAACCAACTGGTCCCCCACGCGCCCCCAGTCCCGCCTCCTCGACCTGCTTCGGGCGGCGCCCCGAGACGCTCTCCCATAGCCTCTAGCATATATTCGCGCGAGTTCGGCCGCTTTGCCGGCGATCCTGTGAGGTATCACCACGAAAGTGATCCTCGGCACCCAAGCCCAACGCACTGGACGCGGCTGGATGGGGCGATGCCGCCGACATGCTGCAATGGCCGCTCTGGCGATATCATGCCGTCTTGCGGCGGGCTTGATGCCGGCCGCCATCGCCTTCGCTCCGCGGATCGCGCTTTTCATTGCCGGGGGTCCCGCGAATGACACCTGTCGGATCGGCCCGGTCGGCATCGGCCGCATGTTCCTCCTGCTCATCCTGTCCGCGTCCGTGATCTTTGCCATGCTGCCCGTGAGCTTTTCCGGATAGTGGGCGACCCAGGGGCTGCGCAGCGCCGGCGGCGCTCCTGCCCAAGACCTGATCGGCCCTCTCCAGCTACGCTCAGGACCCATTAATCAGGTTGAGGCTTTGCGGCCCGCATGATTCGCGGCCCTCGAACAAGAGGGGGCGATATGAGTGATTTG
>NZ_JBELKF010000170.1:0-4242 GCF_042089775.1 Palleronia sp. | reverse complement strand
AGCATCTCGCGACGGGTCTCGACCTCGCCACGCGCCATCTCCACCTCGCTGCGGGCACGCGAGAGCGACGGCGCTCCGGCGCCACCGGAGATCTCGCGCCGCTGCAGAGCGATCTCCGCCTCGAGGACCCCGATCCGCTCGGTCAGGGCCGTGACCCGCGCCGGGTTCGGGCGACGGTTGCCGTTCAACGTCGCGAGGTCCACACGCGCGGCGCTCAGCTCCTCCTCGAGACTGCCGATGCGACGGCCGAGCAGGCTCTCCTCGCTGCCATCAGAGAGAAGCGCGAGATCTTCCTCCAGATTGACGAGATCGAGACGCGCCGTGGCAAGCTCCGTGCGCGCCTCCTCGAGCGTGGCACGGGCATCACGCAGCCTGTCCTCGCGGATGCCCTGCGTCAGAACGTCGATCCGCTCCCCGGCATAGCCGAGCAGGGCCTGCGCGATGCGCAGGGACGCCTCGGGGTCGGGTGTCTCGACACTCAGGCGCATGACACCCTCGGCCGGGTCGAAGCCCACTTGGATCTGTTTGCGATAGCGCCGGAAGACGTCCTCGGCCGTGGCATCGGGGGCGATGCGCTGGATAGGGTCGATGTCGGGTCCACTGAACAGGGCCCGGAAGCCGATATCGGCCTCCAGCCGGTCCAAGGCATTGCGGCTCTCGATCCAGGCTTGCAGCGTCATCGCGTCGTGGGCGGTGCCGGAGGCCGACATGGTCTGGGCCATAAGGTCGGGAGCCGTGCCGCCAACGGCCGGATCTCCCGCCTTGATGACGAAGGCCGTCTCCGACAGGAACAGCGGCGTTGCCAGTTCGGCGAAATAGGTCCAGGCCGCCAAGGTGGGGATCAGGATGAACCCGGTCGCCCGAAGCGCCGCGGCTCGAACCTGCCGGCGCCGCCGTTGGGACAGCGTGTCGCGCAGGGCCGAAAAGTCCGGAAGGTCCGGCAACTCGACCGGGGCCTTGCGCGGCATCGCGGGCTCCGCATCGCGCACCTGACCACGCCGGATGCTCGTAATTTTTCGCACATCGCTGGAGGCGATTGCCGCCGCGCCGGTCTCTCTCGCAGGCATATCCCGCCCCGTCCATTCCGCCCTCGGGCACTGGCCTGCAGAATAGCCGCGAGACCTATCCGAAAGAAGCAGCGGTTGCGACGCGGCGTCACAAGGGTGTGGATAGCGATGGCCGGCAGGAACCAAGAGCCCACTGCGGCGTTCTGCCATTACTGTTCCGATGATGTTGATGAAGGGGCAGCGCGCGCCGGGCAGGAGATCATCTCCGTCCCGGCGCGCGTGGCTTCCCGTTCCCGGACCAGCCGCCCCTTATTGCTGGACGACGTGGATCCTGTAGCGATCGCCACAGGCCTCGAGACAGGCCAGTTGGCGATAGGCGAAGGAGCCCGCGTCGATGTTGATCCGACCATGGCTGGTGGTGCGATCCAGAACCTCGCCCACCTCGTCAGCGGTCTCGAACCGTCGCTCGGTCTCGATCGAATGGCCGTGGACCACGACCGTTCGGTCGAACCCATTCTGGCCCCAGCCGCCCCGGAACTCGAGGAAGGGCGTCCGGATCCAGGCCCAGTGCTCCCGCTCGAGGTCGTCGATCGACTGCGCCAGGAAAGCCTTGCGGTCGCCGTAAGGCGGAATGCCCGCATGGACGAAGAGCAGATCCCCGTTGACGTGGTGCGATGGCGCCCGCCGGATGAGGTCCTCGAAGCCCTCGGGCAGGGCTTCCCGGATCGCCTGACCGATGTCGGCCCCGCCGATCTTGCCGTCCGGGTCGACCTCGTCGCACAACGCGTGGCCGCCATTGCGATACCACAGCTGCAGATCGAGCCCGTTGGGCACATCGCTCATCGCCATGAGAAGCATCAGCTCGTGGTTGCCGGGCAGGATCACGCGGCGGTCGAACTCGGCCTCCGTCGCCATGGCGAGGCGGATCGCCCGCATGTTCTCGGGGCCGCGATCGACGAAGTCGCCGGTGAAGACGATCGCGCTGGCGCGGTCCGGGTCGGCCGGCATCAGGTGGATGTGGTCGAGCATGGCCTCCAGCAGGTCGGCATGCCCATGCACGTCGCCGATGGCGAAGACATGGTCGGTGTTGCGGCTGCCCTGCGGAAAGACCCGCCAGGGGGTGGTGAGAATATCGGTCATGGGAGGGTCCTTCTACTCACTACAGGATAGTTTTTCGCATATACTTGGTCAACCTATTTGGGTGACATCCTCGCGCGAGACGCGGCTCCATCTTCGCGCGGGCTCTGCGTGCCGGGTGATATAGGAAACTGCATCAAGACGAGCTGATGATGTCGATTAGCGTATCAATGCCGACGGCAGTCAGCACCTTGGGAGGTCGACCCTGTTCTCCCTTTTCGTGGATCTCCCGCATCCTTCGGATACTGTCCCGCAGGAGCGAAGCGTCATGTCCGCCAACCCAGAACTGATCGAAGCCCTTACCGAAGCCGCCATCCGCATCCGCGAGCACCTGCGGGACAGCGGGAAATGGGCACGCGCCCAGGAGGCGCAGTCCTCCTTCCACGGCGAAGCAGCCCCCGGGATCGCGTCCATGCACCTGTGCCGCGAGACCAACCTCTTCGCCCGAGCGGTCCTCGAGGCCGCGGGCTTTGCCGGATGGTCGCTGGTCGATGGGACGGTGGACCTCGAAGGCGCACGACGCGTCCCGAAGGAGATCGTGGCGCTGATCGGGCCGCCGGAGACGCAGGCGCCCCGCGCGGTGCCGCATAGCTGGCTGGTCAACGAGGACGCCGGTTTGGCGCTCGACCTGAGCGCGGACCAGTTCGGTCCGGACCTTCATGAGGGGCAGGGTGTGCTCATCGCGCAGGTGGGTGCGTCCCCGCGCCTCCATGCCGGCGCGCCGGGCGAGTGGTTCGTCGAGGACTCCTCTATCCCCGAGACGCTGCAGGATTGGCTGAACCTGCCCGACCTCGCCACGCCTTCGGATCTGCCGCAGACCTGGCGCACCGACCCGGTGGCGCAGATGCTGCGCCAGTTCACGCCCCCCGGCGAAACGCTCATCTACGACGAGATGGGCGAGGAGCTTCGATCTCTCGTCGAGGGCATCGCGGCGCTGCGGACCTCGCTCGATGCGAGCATGGCCCCCGACGGCCCATGACGAGGCTGTGGATTGCGGCTGCGACACTGCTGATCGCCGGGCGACCTTCTGTCATTCTGAGGCGGCACCCGGAGAGACCTTCATGACCGAGCCCGCCGCCGAGGCCTTCACCGAGACCCGCGCCGGGCGGCAACGCCTGGTGCTGGCAGATTGCCTGACCGGTATGGCTTCACTCGAAGCAGGCTCGATCGACGTCGTGGTGACCTCGCCGCCCTACAACATCGGCATCCGCTACGGGCAGCATCATGACCGGCTGCCGAGAGAGGCCTATCTTGATTGGATGGATCAGGTCGCCGCGGGCATCGCGCGCGTTCTGGCGCCCGAGGGCTCGCTCTTTCTCAACGTGGGCGGCACGGGCGTCGATCCTTGGATCCCGATGGACGTGGCCGGAGCCTTCCGGCGCCACCTCGTGCTGCAGAACGACATCGCCTGGATCAAGTCGATCAGCCTCGGGGACGAAACGCGGGGTCATTTCAAACCGGTGAACAGCCATCGCTTCCTGAACAACACCCACGAGAAGGTTTTCCATTTCTCCAAGAGCGGGGCCGTGCCCCTCGACCGGCTTGCCGCGGGCGTGCCCTACATGGAGAAGTCGAACGTAACCCGCTGGGAAGGCGCGGGCCGCGATCGCCGCTGCGCCGGCAACAGCTGGTTCGTGCCCTACATGACCGTGCGCTCGAAGCGGCAGAAGTTCGACCACCCGGCGGGCTTCCCGCTCGAGCTGCCGGAGCGCTGCCTGAAGCTGCATGGCGGGCAGGATCTCATGGTGATGGACCCGTTTCTCGGGGCTGGTACTACGCTGCTCGCGGCCGAGAGGGCCGGGCATCGCGGGATCGGCTTCGAAATCGATCCGGCTTACCTGCAGGCGGCGCTTCAGCGGCTGGACTGAGGAAGGCTTGAGCGGCCCACCCTCCGCTTGCCCGGGGCCCTTCGGGCGGAAAAATACACCGGAGGGTGAACCGAGCTTGACGCTACAACAGCCCAAGGTGGCGCGCCAGCGCATGGCGGGAGCGGCAGCAGTGCAGGCGCAGCTGCGGCCTCGGACTCACCAATGATCATCGAGTGTCCAGACTGCTCGCGGACGCTTATTCCACCCCCAGGAGCACATTCGCGGTTTCA
>NZ_JBELKF010000047.1:0-25390 GCF_042089775.1 Palleronia sp. | reverse complement strand
CCGTGAATCATGCGGGCCGCACAGCCTCAACCTGATTAATGGGTCCTGAGCCTAACTAGTGCCGGGCGCGTATTCGCCCGGCCGGTGGCCGCCCCTTAGGCGGCTGCCGTCATTTTACGTGGGCCTTGCCTTGCGCATCTGTTGCCCGTAACCCTCCGCGCGATTGCTCAACCAGCGGAGACTTCCATGGCCAGACCCAAGATCGCTCTCATCGGCGCGGGCCAGATCGGCGGCACCCTCGCCCACCTCGCCGCCCTGAAAGAGCTTGGCGACGTCGTGCTGTTCGACATTGCCGAGGGAACCCCCGAGGGCAAAGCCCTGGACATCGCCGAATCCGGTCCGTCGGAAGGTTTCGACGCGAAGCTGAAGGGCACGCAGGACTACGCCGACATCGCGGGCGCCGACGTCTGCATCGTCACCGCCGGCGTGCCGCGCAAACCCGGCATGAGCCGTGACGACCTTCTGGGCATCAACCTCAAGGTCATGAAGTCGGTCGGCGAAGGCATCCGCGACAATGCCCCCGACGCGTTCGTCATCTGCATCACGAATCCGCTTGATGCGATGGTCTGGGCCTTGCGCGAATTCTCGGGCCTGCCGCACAAGAAGGTCTGCGGCATGGCCGGCGTTCTCGACAGCGCCCGCTTCCGCCACTTCCTCAGCGTCGAATTCGACGTCTCGATGAAGGACGTGACGGGCTTCGTGCTGGGCGGCCATGGCGATACGATGGTGCCGCTGACCCGCTATTCGACCGTTGGCGGCATCCCCCTGCCCGACCTGGTCAAGATGGGCTGGACCTCGCAGGACAAGCTGGACGCGATCGTGCAGCGCACGCGCGACGGCGGCGCCGAGATCGTCGGCCTGCTGAAGACCGGCTCGGCCTTCTATGCGCCTGCTACCTCGGCGATCGAGATGGCCGAAGCCTACCTCAAGGACCAAAAGCGCCTGCTGCCCTGCGCGGCTTGGGTCGACGGCCAGTTCGGCCTCAAGGGCATGTATGTTGGTGTGCCGACGATCATCGGCGAAGGCGGGATCGAGCGCATCGTCGACATCTCGCTCAACAAGGACGAGCAGGAGATGTTCAACAAGTCCGTGGACGCCGTGAAGGGCCTCGTCGAAGCCTGCAAGGGAATCGACGAAACCCTCGCCTGACCGGCCATCGGTTGAGAACGATAAGCGTCCGGGCAGCCGCTCGGGCGCTTATTCATGCAGGCGATCATTCCGCACGCAGCGCCCTCCGCCCGTGATCACTGGCGCCAAGCGTGTGATCACAAAGCATGCCTGTTAGCGCGAAGCCGCGCATTTGCTCCCTTATTCATTTGATGCGGCACCTTCACGGTGGCAAAAGGCCCGGCAAACGGAACCAGCCGGAGTGCGTTCGCATGAACATCCACGAATACCAGGCCAAGGCGTTGCTGCGCGAGTACGGGGCCCCCGTCTCGGACGGCCGCGTCGTCACGAAGGCCGAGGAAGCCAAGACCGCCGCCGGAGAGCTCGATGGCCCGCTCTGGGTCGTGAAGGCACAAATCCACGCGGGCGGCCGCGGCAAGGGATCGTTCAAGGAAGCCGACGCCGGCGAAAAGGGCGGCGTGCGCCTGGCCAAATCGGTCGAGGAAGCCGCCGAGGAAGCCAAGAAGATGCTTGGCCGTACCTTGGTGACGCATCAGACCGGCCCCGCGGGCAAGCAGGTCAACCGCATCTACTTCGAGGACGGCTCTGACATCTCGCGCGAGCTTTACCTCGCGCTGCTGGTCGATCGTCAGTCCAGCCGCATCTCGTTCGTGTGCTCGACCGAGGGCGGCATGGACATCGAGGAAGTCGCAGCCAGCACCCCCGATAAGATCCTCAGCTTCGATGTCGATCCCGCGACGGGCTACCAGCCCTACCACGGCCGCCGCGTCGCCTTCTCGCTGGGTCTCGAAGGCCAGGCGATGAAGCAGTGCGTCAAGCTGATGGGCATCCTCTACCAGGCCTTCGTCGAAAAGGATATGGAGCAGCTCGAGATCAACCCGCTGATCGTGACCGAGGCGGGTGACCTGAAGGTGCTCGACGCCAAGGTCGGCTTCGACGGCAACGCGCTCTATCGCCACCCCGACATCGCGCAGCTGCGCGATGAGACCGAGGAAGACCCGAAGGAGCTTCAGGCGTCGAAGTACGACCTGAACTACATCGCTCTCGATGGCGAGATCGGCTGCATGGTCAACGGCGCCGGCCTTGCCATGGCCACGATGGACATCATCAAGCTGAAGGGGGCCGAACCTGCCAACTTCCTCGACGTCGGCGGCGGCGCCACGAAGGAGAAGGTGACCGAGGCCTTCAAGATCATCACGTCCGACAAGAACGTGAAGGGCATCCTGGTCAACATCTTCGGCGGCATCATGCGCTGCGACGTGATCGCGGAAGGCGTGATTGCGGCGGTCAAGGAAGTCGGCCTGCAGGTTCCGCTGGTGGTCCGGCTCGAGGGCACCAACGTCGAGAAGGGCAAGGAGATGATCAACTCCTCCGGCCTCGACGTGATCGCGGCCGACGACCTGAACGATGCGGCCGAAAAGATCGTGAAAGCGGTGAAGGGGTGACCCGAACGGCCTCGGCGACGTTAGCCCCGAGGCACACCTTTTTCCAAGGATCCGACAGATGAAAGCTCCGGCACATACCTCTCCGCTCCTCCTCGGCGCAGCCCTCGTCGGCGCAGGTCTTGTCCTGCGCAACTGGGAACCCGAGGCGCTCCGCCTTCCCGAGCGGCCTACGCGGCCGCACCTGGACCGCGGCGCGAGCCGGGCGGCGCGCAAGACGCGGGACCTGATTGCCCGGATCCTTCCCGGAAACCTGACCGGCTCCATCGGCCGGACCCTCGTCATCATGGGCGCGGGGCTCGTCCTCGTGCGCTTGCTGGATATGGCGGCGGACGAGCAGGAACAGCTCTTCTGACCGCTCCGACAGACCGAAAAAGGACCACGCATGGCCATTCTCGTCGACGAAAATACCAAGGTGATCTGCCAGGGCTTCACCGGCTCGCAAGGCACCTTCCACTCTGAACAGGCCATCGCCTACGGCACCAAGATGGTCGGCGGCGTGACCCCCGGCAAAGGCGGCCAGACCCACCTGGACCTGCCGGTGTTCGACAGCTGCCACGAAGCCGTCGCCAAGACCGGCGCGAATGCCTCCGTCATCTACGTGCCGCCCCCGTTCGCCGCTGACTCGATCCTCGAGGCGATCGACGCCGAGATCCCGCTCGTCTGCTGCATCACCGAGGGCATCCCGGTGCTCGACATGATGAAGGTCAAGCGCGCCCTCGAAGGGTCGAAGACGATCCTCATCGGCCCGAACTGCCCCGGTGTCATCACGCCGGGCGCCTGCAAGATCGGCATCATGCCCGGCCACATCCACAAGCGCGGCAAGGTCGGCGTCGTGTCCCGTTCGGGCACCCTGACCTACGAGGCGGTCAAGCAGACCACCGATGTCGGCCTCGGCCAGTCCACCTGCGTCGGCATCGGTGGCGATCCGATCAAGGGCACCGAGCATATCGACGTGCTGGAGTGGTTCCTCGCCGATGACGAGACCGAGGCGATCATCATGATCGGCGAGATCGGCGGCTCGGCCGAAGAGGAAGCCGCTCAGTTCCTCGCCGACGAGCGCAAGAAGGGCCGCTGGAAGCCGACCGCCGGCTTCATCGCCGGCCGCACCGCCCCTCCGGGTCGCCGCATGGGCCACGCCGGCGCCATCGTCGCGGGCGGCAAGGGCGACGCCGAATCGAAGATCGCGGCCATGGAAGAGGCCGGGATCGTCGTTGCCGACAGCCCCGCCTCGCTTGGTCAGGCGGTCGTGAAAGCCATCGGCTGACGCCGAACCATCTGCCGGGGCACCCTGCCCCGGCCCCACTCCCCGGACGCAGAATGCGACGAGCGGCAGAAACAGACGCTGAAATGCCATCGGCCAACCGCCTCGTCGCACATGCGGTGGGGTGCGGATGACCTTCACCCGCGCCGTCTCCCGCTGCTTTCGGAACTACCTCACCTTCTCGGGCCGCGCCCGGCGCAAGGAATACTGGTACTTCGTCCTGTTCATCTTTCTCGGCAGCATCGTCTGCGGGCTCATCGACACCGCCTTGTTCAACACCGAGCATATCGAGACCGTCTCCGGCACGATCGAGGTCGAGAACAACGGACCCGTCGCGACCGCCTTCGGACTGGCCACGCTGATCCCAGCCGTCTCGGCCGGGTGGCGGCGCATGCATGACACCGGGCGCTCGGGCCTCTACCTCGTCTATCCCGCGATCGTGGTCATTGGCGTCGGACTGCTTGCCGGGATCATCGCAGGGTTTGCGCCGCTCGCCGTCGGGGATTTCGGCGCCGTCGTGTCTGGCGGCTCTGCCCTGATCCTGGGCGTCGCGCTCTTCGTCGCGTTCCTCTCTCCGCTTCTGGTGATCTGGTGGCTGACGCGCCCCGGCGACCCGCGGGAAAACGCCTACGGGCCCCCTCCGGCCGCCATGGATTGAGCCCGATGCATCCTCTCTTCACGTTTTCAGGTTACCACTGTTGCCCAAACGCCCCCATGGCAACACATACGGCCCACTCCCCAGAGGTGACACCATGACCGAACACTCCCGCAACGACGTCTTTCGCGCGTCGTCCTTCATGCAGGGCCAGAACGCAGAGTATCTCGAACAGCTCTACGCCCGCTATTCCGACGACCCCGGCTCGGTGGACGAGGAATGGCAGGCCTTCTTCGCCCAGCTCGGTGACGAGGGGAATGCGAAGGCCGAGGCGGATGGTCCCTCCTGGGCGCGGCGCGACTGGCCCCCGCAGCCGAACGACGATCTGACGCACGCGCTGGACGGCGACTGGCCCTCCGCGCCCGAGGCGGACGGGCGCGCAATCGCCGAGAAGATCGCCAAGAAGGCGGAAACGGGCGGTCAGAAGATCGACCAGTCGCAGATCCGCAGTGCGGTGCTCGATTCCGTGCGGGCGCTCATGCTGATCCGGGCTTATCGCATCCGCGGTCACCTGGCCGCCGACCTCGATCCGCTCGGGCTGCGGGACGTGGGGGATCACCCCGAGCTTGACTACCGCTCCTACGGCTTCACCGAGGCCGATCTGGACCGCAAGATCTACCTCGACAACGTGCTGGGGCTCGAGATCGCAACCCTGCGCGAGATCCTCGACCTGGTGAAGCGCACCTATTGCGGCACTTTCGCGCTGCAGTACATGCACATCTCCGACCCCGAGCAGGCCGCCTGGCTGAAGGAGCGGATCGAAGGCTACGGCAAGGAGGTGAAGTTCACCGAGACCGGCCGCCGCGCGATCCTCAACAAGCTTGTCGAGGCCGAGGGCTTCGAGAAATTCCTCCACGTCAAGTACATGGGCACCAAGCGCTTCGGCCTCGACGGCGGCGAGGCGCTGATCCCCGCGATGGAACAGATCATCAAGCGGGGCGGTGCGCTCGGCGTGAAGGAGATCGTCATCGGAATGCCCCACCGCGGGCGCCTCTCGGTACTCGCCAACGTCATGGGCAAGCCCTACCGCGCGATCTTCAACGAGTTCCAGGGCGGCAGCTTCAAGCCCGACGACGTCGAAGGCTCGGGTGATGTGAAGTACCACCTCGGCGCCTCTTCGGACCGCACGTTCGACGACAACTCGGTGCACCTGTCGCTGACCGCGAACCCCTCGCACCTCGAGGCGGTGAATCCCGTCGTTCTCGGCAAGGCCCGCGCCAAGCAGGACCAGCTGAACGACCCCGAGCGCACGTCGGTGCTGCCGGTGCTTCTGCACGGCGATGCGGCCTTCGCCGGCCAGGGCGTGGTGGCCGAGTGCTTCCAGCTGTCGGGCATTCGCGGCCACCGGACGGGCGGCACGATCCACATCGTGGTGAACAACCAGATCGGTTTCACCACGTCGCCGGCCTTCTCGCGCACCTCGCCCTACCCGACCGACATCGGGCTGATGGTCGAAGCGCCGATCTTCCACGTCAACGGCGACGATCCCGAGGCAGTGGTCCACGCAGCCAAGGTCGCGATCGAGTTCCGGCAGAAGTTCCACAAGGACGTGGTCATCGACATGATCTGCTACCGCCGGTTCGGGCATAATGAGGGCGACGAGCCCATGTTCACGAACCCGGCGATGTACAAGACGATCAAACAGAAGAAGACGACGCTGTCGCTCTATTCCGAGCGGCTGGTGAAGGAAGGCCTGGTCCCCGAGGGCGAGATCGAGGACCTGAAGGCCCAGTTCCAGTCGCTGCTGTCGGACGAGTTCGAGGCCGGGAAGGAATACAAGCCCAACAAGGCGGACTGGCTCGACGGCCGTTGGTCGCACCTCGACAAGGAGGGCAAGAAGTACCAGCGCGGCAAGACGGCCATCAAGGAAGAGACGCTGCAAGAGATCGGGAACTCGCTGACCACGGTTCCCGAGGGCTTCAACCTGCACAAGACGATCGGCCGCCTATTCGACGCCAAGCGCAAGATGTTCGAAAGCGGCGAAGGCTTCGACTGGGCCACGGCCGAGGCGCTCGCCTTCGGGTCGCTCGTGCTCGAAGGGTATCCGGTGCGCCTGTCGGGCCAGGATTCCGGGCGCGGCACGTTCTCGCAGCGGCACTCGGCCATTGTCGACCAGAAGACCGAGGATCGTTACTACCCGCTGAACGACATCCGCGGCGGGCAGCGCCAGTACGAAGTCATCGACTCGATGCTGTCGGAATACGCAGTGCTCGGCTTCGAATACGGCTACAGTCTTGCTGAACCGAACGCCCTGACCCTTTGGGAAGCCCAGTTCGGCGACTTCGCAAACGGCGCGCAGATCATGTTCGACCAGTTCATCTCCTCCGGCGAGTCGAAGTGGCTGCGGATGTCGGGCCTCGTCTGCCTGCTGCCCCACGGCTACGAGGGCCAGGGCCCCGAACATTCGTCGGCGCGTCTGGAACGGTTTCTTCAGCAATGCGGGCAGGACAACTGGATCGTGGCGAACTGCACCACCCCCGCCAACTACTTCCACATCCTGCGCCGGCAGTTGCACCGCTCGTTCCGCAAGCCGCTGATCCTGATGACGCCGAAATCGCTTCTGCGTCACAAGATAGCCGTCTCGAAGACCGAGGATTTCGTGACCGGGTCGTCCTTCCACCGCGTTCTGTGGGACGATGCCGAACACGGCAATTCCGACCTGCAGCTCGCCGCCGACGACAAGATCGAGCGCGTCGTGATGTGCTCGGGCAAGGTCTACTACGACCTCCTGGAAAAGCGCGATGCCGAGGGGCTGGACAACGTCTACCTGCTGCGGCTCGAGCAGTTCTATCCCTTCCCGGCCCACAGCCTCGTGAAGGAGCTAGAGCGGTTCAAGCAGGCCAAGATGGTCTGGTGCCAGGAAGAGCCGAAGAACCAGGGCGCCTGGAGCTTCGTCGAGCCCAACCTCGAATGGGTGCTCTCGCGGTCCAAGGCCGATTGCAAGCGCCCGGAATACACCGGCCGTCCCGCCATGGCGGCGCCTGCCACCGGCCTCGCCTCCACGCACAAAGCCCAACAAGAGGCGCTCGTGAATGCGGCGCTCGGAATTGAAGGATAAGACCATGACCGAAGTTCGTGTGCCCACCCTGGGAGAATCCGTGAGCGAGGCGACCATCGCCACCTGGTTCAAGAAGCCGGGCGACGCCGTCGAGGCGGACGAGATGCTCTGCGAGCTCGAGACCGACAAGGTGACGGTCGAGGTTCCCTCGCCCGTTTCCGGTACGCTTGACGAGATCGTGGCGCAGGAAGGCGAGACGGTCGGCGTCGATGCCCTGCTCGCCCATATCGCCGAGGTTGGCAACGCCGGCCCCGAAGAGACCATGCCCCGGTCCGACGAGGACAAGCAGGGCGGCTATTCCGGCTCGGACACCGAAAAGCCATCCGAGGAAAAGCCCGCGCAGGACGATTCGGAGGGCCAGGAGGTCGAGGTCATGGTGCCCGCCCTTGGGGAAAGCGTCAGCGAGGCGACCATCGCAACCTGGTTCAAGAAGGAAGGCGACACCGTCGAGGCCGACGAGATGCTCTGCGAACTGGAAACCGACAAGGTCTCGGTCGAAGTACCTGCGCCGGCTGCCGGGACGCTGACGAAGATCCTCAAGCAGGAAGGCGACACCGTCGAGGCCGGCGGTCAGCTTGCCGTCATGACCCGCGGTGGCTCGGCCCAGCCGAAGCAGGAGGCCAAGCCGGAAGCGAACGAGAAGCCTACGCAGCAGGGCGATGCGCAGAAGTCGGGCGAAGATGCCCCCTCGGCGAAGAAGCTGATGGCGGAAAAGAACCTCTCGGCCGACCAGGTGCAGGGCTCGGGCAAGGACGGCCGCATCATGAAGGAAGACGTGCTGAAGGCGCTGGAAGGTGGCCCGACGGCCGGGGCGCCCAAGGCCGAAGCTCCCAAGCGCGCGCCCTCTCCGGCCGAGGACGCCGATCGCGAAGAGCGGGTCAAGATGACCCGCCTGCGCCAGACGATCGCCAAGCGACTGAAGGATGCGCAGAACACCGCGGCCATGCTGACCACCTATAACGAGGTGGACATGACCGAGGTCATGGCGCTGCGGAACGAGTACAAGGAGCTCTTCGAGAAGAAGCATGGCGTCCGCCTGGGCTTCATGTCCTTCTTCACCAAGGCGTGCTGCCACGCCCTGAAGGAAGTGCCCGACGTAAACGCCGAGATCGACGGGACCGAGGTCGTCTACAAGAACTTCGTTCACATGGGCATCGCGACCGGAACGCCGCAGGGCCTGGTCGTCCCGGTCATCCGCGACGCCGACGCAATGTCCTTCGCCGAGATCGAGAAGGCCATCGCCGAGAAGGGCAAGAAGGCCCGCGACGGCAAGCTGTCGATGGCCGACATGCAAGGCGGTACGTTCACCATCTCGAACGGCGGTGTCTACGGTTCGCTGATGTCCTCGCCGATCCTGAACCCGCCGCAGTCGGGCATCCTCGGGATGCACAAGATCCAGGAGCGCCCGATGGTGGTGGACGGCCAGATCGTCGCCCGTCCGATGATGTACCTCGCGCTGAGCTACGACCACCGGATCGTGGACGGCAAGGGCGCCGTGACCTTCCTCGTGCGCGTGAAGGAGGCACTCGAGGATCCGCGCCGCCTGCTCATGGACCTGTGAGCACCTTCGCCCACCATCGCTCCGCCCCTTCTCGGGGCGGAGCCTTCCGCCCGTGGGGCGCAGCGGTGCTCATGGCGGCGCTTGCCGCTTGTGCAGGGCCGGCCCTTCCGCCGGACGTGACCGTCCGGCACACGGCTTCGACTGAAACGGCGGGAAACGGCGCACGGTGGCACCTCTTCCTGTTCAATCCGCGTCAGCCGCGCACGTTGGACGAGCGGATTCGCCTCGCCAAGGCGCAGGTTGCGACGGAACGAGGTTGCCGCTGGATCGACCGCCCACGAGCCGAGATCGAAGAGCGTACGCGACAGCAAGGCGCTGCCTACGCCGAGACTCTTCTCGCGGCGCCGCTGATCTGCGATAGCTGAGCCTTTCAAGAGGGATCGTCATGCAGTTGCTTATCCGTTTCGATACCAACGACCGCCCCGCCTTTCGCGACGCCTATGACGCGGCCCGCGAGGATCGCGACCGGGCCGGGCTCACCCAGCTTCAGCTTTGGGAAGAAGCCGAGAACCCTGAACGGGTCTGGGCGCTTTACGGCGTGTCGGACCAGGACAAGGCGCGCGGCTGGTTGACCCGCACCGCCGCCCTCGCCCCGCATGTGCGCGAGCTCGAAACGCACTTCCTCGCGACGGCGACAGCGCCATGAGCCATGTCCGATGACCCAGGAACTGCTCGTCCTCGTCCTTGCCGGGCTTCTGCAGGTGATACAGTTCGGCCTCTATGCCGTTCCCGCGAACCTCGAGCTGGGGCCGGGCAAGACGATGTCGCCCCGCGATCCCGAGCGCCTGTCGAAACCGCTGATGGAGCAGGTCTCGACCCGGACGGGCCGCCTCGCCCGCGCCTACCAGAACCACAACGAGGCGCTGCTGCTGTTCGCGGTCGCCGTGCTCGTCATCACCCTGTCGGGCCAGTCCAGCTGGTTCACCGCCGCCTGCGCATGGGCTTACCTCGTCGCGCGCATTCTCTATGTCCCGGCCTATGCCAATGGCTGGGTCCCCGGCCGCTCGCTCATCTTCGCGATCGGCTGGCTCGCCACCGTCCTCATGCTACTGGCCGCGCTTATCTGACGCGGCTCACGAAGGAGACTCACATGTCCAGCTACGACGTCATCGTTATCGGCTCTGGCCCCGGCGGCTATGTCTGCGCCATCCGCTGCGCGCAGCTCGGGCTCAAGACCGCCTGCGTGGAGGGCCGCGAGACGCTGGGCGGGACGTGCCTGAACATCGGCTGCATTCCCTCGAAGGCGCTGCTCCACGCGACCGAGATGCTGCACGAGGCAGAGACGAACTTCGAGAAGATGGGCCTCAAAGGTAAATCCCCCAGTGTAGACTGGCAGCAGATGCAGGCCTACAAGGACGACACGATCGCCCAGAACACCAAGGGGATCGAGTTCCTCTTCAAGAAGAACAAGGTGGACTGGCTGAAGGGCTGGGGTTCGATCCCCGAGGCCGGCAAGGTCAAGGTCGGCGACGAGGTCCACGAAGCGAAGAACATCGTGATCGCCTCGGGCTCGGTGCCCTCGTCGCTGCCGGGCGTCGAGATCGACGAGGAAATCATCGTGTCCTCGACCGGCGCGCTGTCGCTGGGCAAGATCCCCAAGAAGATGGCCGTGATCGGCGCCGGTGTCATCGGGCTCGAGATGGGGTCGGTCTATGCCCGCCTAGGTGCCGAGGTGACGGTGGTCGAGTATCTCGACACGATCACGCCGACGATGGACGGCGAGGTGCAGAAGCAGTTCCAGAAGATCCTCGCCAAGCAGGGCATGAATTTCATTCTGGGCGCCGCCGTGAAGGGCGTCGACGTCAAGAACAAGAGGGCCAAGGTCAGCTATGCGCTGAAGAAGGACAACAGCGACGCGACGCTCGACGCGGACGTGGTGCTCGTCGCGACGGGGCGCAAATCATACACCGACGGGCTGGGCCTTGGCGAGCTTGGCATCGAGATGACGGATCGCGGTCAGGTCAAGACGGACGGCCACTGGGCGACCAGCCTGAAGGGCATCTACGCCATCGGCGACGCGATCACCGGCCCGATGCTGGCCCACAAGGCCGAGGACGAGGGCATGGCGGTGGCCGAGGTGCTTGCGGGCAAGCACGGCCACGTCAACTACGGCGTCATCCCCTCGGTCATCTACACGCACCCCGAGGTTGCCAGCGTGGGCCAGACCGAGGCCGAGCTGAAGGACGCGGGCATCCCCTACAAGGCGGGCAAGTTCTCGTTCATGGGCAACGGTCGCGCCAAGGCCAACTTCTCAGCCGACGGCTTCGTAAAGATCCTCGCCCACAAGGAAACCGACCGCATCCTTGGCGCGCATATCATCGGCCCGATGGCCGGCGACCTGATCCACGAGATCTGCGTCGCGATGGAGTTCGGCGCCGCGGCGCAGGACATCGCCTTGACCTGCCACGCGCACCCGACCTATTCGGAAGCCGTGCGCGAAGCGGCTCTGGCTTGTGGAGACGGCGCGATCCACGCTTGACCCGATCGGCGGGGTCACACCGTCGCTGGAAAGAGGGACCGCCCTGCCCGGGGCGGCCCTTGCACCATAGGGGGGGCCGATGTCGCTGTCTCCGCTCTTCCAGTCTTTGTCGCCAATCCCCTCGCACGCGATCGTGGCGCTGATCGGTCTTTGCCTCGGGCTATGGCAAATCGTCGGGGCGAAGGGTACGTCCCGGCATCGCATCGTCGGCTGGCTCTTCGTGCTCGCCCTGGCCTATGTGGCGCTCAGTGCGCTCTTTATTCATACCCTGCGAAACTTTGGGATCTGGAGCCCCATTCATCTGCTCATCCCGATCACCCTATGGGGTCTGTGGCGCGGCGTCCGGCATGCGCGCTCGGGGCGGATCAGGGAGCATCGCCAGTCGATGCTGTCGCTCTTCCTTCTGGCCCTCGTGGTCACGGGTGCGTTCACCCTCTACCCCGGTCGCGTGATGCACGCGGTCGCGTTCGGCGCGAAGACCACCGTACACTAACGTTCCGCACGAAAAAAACTCCGGCTGTCCGACAATTCACCATCCCGGAACGACGGCGGTCCTCTACCCCGCGAGGATCATCCGTAGTCCCTGCGTCACGTCCTGACGCACGGCAAGGCGCAGCCCCGGCTCGTCCCCCGCCTTCAGCGCCGCAACGATCAGGCGATGCCCCGCAGGCACCGAGGTCCGCCCCAGCCGGCCGTAGAGCTTGCGCATGGTCGGGCCGAGCTGCAGCCAGACGGTTTCGGCCATCGCGAGCATCGCGGGGGCCTGGGCCCGCAGGTAGAGCATCCGGTGGAATTCGAGGTTCAGCCGGATATAGGCAACCGCGTCGTGCTTGGCGATCGCGTGGGCGATGGCGGTGTTCTGCGTCTCCATCCGGTCGATCAGGGCCAGGTGCGCACGGGGCAGTGCGCGCGAGGCGAGTTCAACCTCCAGCAGCGCGCGCAGGGCGGCAAGCTCTTCAATGCGGTCGGGCGTCAGCTCGGGCGTGGTCACGCGACCCGAGGGCGACAGCGACAGCGCCCCTTCGGCCGCAAGCCGCCGGACGGCCTCGCGCGCGGGGGTCATCGACACGCCGTACTCCGCCCCGATCCCGCGCAGAGTCAGCGCCTGTCCAGGCGCCAGTTCTCCGTGCATGATGCGGGTCCGCAGCGTGCGGTAGACCCGGTCATGGGCAGGAAGCGACTGTGGCGGCTCTGGACGGGGCTGTATCAGCATGTCCCGGTGATGCGCCCGCACGGATCCGCCGTCAATCGGCCGCGAACCGCCACGCGTGCAATGCGCCGCCGTTCGCGCGCAACCAGTCGCGATGCACGCGCCAGTCGGGGCGGGTCCGTTCGACCGTCGCCCAAAAGGCGCGCGAGTGGTCCATGTGGCGCAGATGCGCCACCTCGTGCGCCGCCACATAGTCCAGGACGTCCGCCGGTGCCATCACGAGGCGCCACGAGAACATCAGGTCCCCGCGCCCCGTGCACGACCCCCAGCGCGAGCGCGTATCGCGCAGGGTCAGCCGCCCCGGCGAAAGCCCCAGCGCCGCGGCATGGTGCGCCACCGAAACCGCCAGCCGCTCGCGCGCCAGCGTTTTCAGGATGGCCGCGACCTGCGGCCCTGCCGGCCGCGCAGGAGAGACGCGGATGCCGTCGCGGTCGATCCCCGGCTTCCCGGCGCTCACGGCCCGTAGAGCGCCCTCGACCGGGACACCAACCCCAACCCCGACCGCGCGTACCGGAGCGACTTGCGCAACTTGCGCCCGGATCCAAGCGGCCTTCTGCACGGCGAACCGCATGGCCTCGGCCTCCGAGACGCCCACCGGCCGGGTCAGCGAGATGCGTCCATCCAGCGACGACACCCTGAGCGTGACCCGCCGCGCCTGCGCCGAGCGGCGCAGCACGATCTCGACCGGCGGATCGCCGGGCAACACCTTCACATGCGTCTGCTGCGCGCCCATGTCGGTCGCTCTACCGCCCCGCGCGGTTCGGGGAAAGGCTTTGACAGGCCCTTAGTGCTGTGGCAGGGGACGGCGATCCCGATACAACGCTATTTTATGAGGGTGCCATGCCCAAGGAAGAATGGGGAACGAAGCGGATTTGCCCGACCACGGGCAAGCGCTTCTATGACCTGAACCGCAATCCGATCGTATCGCCCTACACCGGCGAGGTCGTGCAGCTGGACACCGGCAAAGGCAGCCGGACGATGCTGGCCGACAAGGCCGACAAGAACAGCCGCAAGGATCAGAACGAGGACGAAGAAGACGTCGTGCTCGACGAGGACGATTCGGACACGGATGTCGATCTGGGCGACGATGTTCTCGAGGATGACGAGGACGACAACGTCTCGCTGGACGAAATCGCCGACGTTTCGGACGACAACAACGACGACTGAAAAACTTGGCTCCGGGGGCGAATTTTTCGCTTGAACCACCCCCGGAACCTCCTTAGAGAGCGCCCTACGCCACGGCGACGCGGCGCAAACGGGCCCTTAGCTCAGCTGGGAGAGCGCCTGCATGGCATGCAGGAGGTCAGCGGTTCGATCCCGCTAGGGTCCACCAAATCTCCATAGAAATTCACCAGATAATTCAGCCTTTTCCGTTAGGGAAGTTTCCTCTGCAACGGATACCGGCGTCGAAAGCGGTCTTCTGCTGCGCCACGCCTGAGCGTCAGCAACGCAGAGATACTGTCGAAAAAGGCCGTTGCCTGGCGTTCGGGGCTGCGATGCTCTCGTTCTGAGAGTGGAGGGCATCGCGATGATGGGGCTAAGGCAAGTCGCGCAGGGCGCGCTGTTTTACGAGTTGTCGGTCGAAGGGTTTGTGCCTCTGGATCACCCGGTGCGCGATATTGACTTGTTCCTTGATCTGTCTCATGTGCGGCCGCTGCTGGCGCCTTTCTACAGCTCTGGCGGCCGCCCGTCGATCGATCCCGAACTGATGGTCCGTATGTTGCTGCTGGGCTATTGCATGGGCATCCGGTCTGAGCGTCGGCTCTGCGAAGAGGTCCATGTCAATCTGGCGTATCGGTGGTTAACAGGCTCGATCTGACCGACGCAGTGCCCGATCATTCAACATTTTCCAAGAACCGCCACGGCTGCTTTCGCGAGAGCGGCCTGTTTCGGCATCTTTTCGAGACCGTCCTGCAACGTTGCATGGATGAAGGTTTATTCGGCGGTCACAGCTTCGGCGTCGAGGCCAGCCTGATCCCGGCGAATGCCGATCAGACACGCGGCATCGACAGCAAGAAGAGCCTCCGCCGGACCTCACGTCCCGCGCCGTGGACGAATATCTTGAAACACTCGACGGTGAGCTTGCGAACGCCTTCGGCGCAGCAACCGACGCCATTTCCGAATACATCTCGCCGGTGGACCCGGCCGCGCGCTGGACGGGTGCCGATGGCGGTGCCGCCTACTTTGCCTATTCCACCGCTCGAGATATCTCGCAGGAAACTCTCTGACCTGAGCCCCAGCTTCCCTCCGGCCTTACGGAGGGTCCGCCGGTTGATGTCTGGCGCTACGCGGCGCGTATTGCCACGAAACCTACCCCATGCGGCAGACATACTGGTAGCCCCACCCGCTCACTTCAGCGGCGTGCTTCAGCCGCGTCGTCGTCATGTTCATCAGCGCGCCATTGAAAAGTACGAGGAAAAACGTCTAGTCTTCTTCAAAATTCAGAGATTTACGAGGCACCGTTGCGCGACCAGAGCTTTTCAGCAAAGAATTTTCGCTACATCTCAGAAGCTGAGAAACGCAAAGGACGGGTGTACGATCAGAAGCTCTTCCCCAGCGTCAAGGCGAAAACCGACGTCCTCCGTGACCTCATTCAAGAGGCAAAGGATTTCCGAAAGCGCCATACGGGAAAGTACTCCGCCTCAGATCAGGCGATATTCGACGACATCAAGAGGCGTCGGGAGGAGGCGCGATCTGACCGCGACAACACGCTCCTCGAGGAGTTAGAAAAAGTATCGCACCAGGTTTCCAAGCGCTCGTTTCAAGTTAACCTCATTTAGAGGATTGGGCCAAAAGGAAAGCCGGTTTACACGACTGACAACACGAGTCCGGCTGAGTATTATGCCTTAAAAAACCTAGATCGGAACATTAGCGGCCTGTACAAGGTTTCACCAGAAAACAGAAATCAGGTTGTATCTCAGCTGGTCGGGTTCCTGAGCGAAGGCTTTCCATATCACATCGTCAGAACGGATATCAAAGATTTCTTTGAAAGCATCCCGCACGACAGGATTCTCTCAAAAATAAAAGGTGACCAACTAGTTAGCCAAGCATCCCTTCGTCTTGTGTCTCAGGTTCTAGATAGCTTCGCAACCATTTCTAGGACGCCAGGAGTCGGTTTGCCGAGAGGGGTCGGCCTCAGCTCCTATCTCTCGGAGCTGTACATGAGAGATTTGGATGCCCGAATGAGGGAGCATCCCGACGTCGTCTTTTACGCCCGTTATGTAGACGACATCGTGGTTCTGTACACTGCGCCACCCCAGATCGATTGCCGGTCCCATCTGAGTGCAATCAGGTCGCTCGTGTCCGAAAAAGGGTTAGCACTGAATGATACAAAGACGGACCAGTCGCCGCTGACCGATGGTGGCCGCCCAGAAGGGAGAGGTGCTTGGAGCTTCGAATATCTCGGGTACAAATTTACATTTAAGGACGGCCTGGAAGTGGGCCTGAGCGAAAGTAGGCGGGCTAAGTATAAGGGTCGGTTGGCCGCGAGCTTCTCAAACTATGAAAAGCAGCGGGCAAAAAATCAGAAAGCAGCCTATCGATTGCTTGTGAAGAGAGTGCGGCTTCTTGCGGGAAACACACAGCTGACACACAATAAGAGTAACGCCTACGTCGGTATCTACTTCAGCGATACTCACCTCACGCTGGATAAAGACCTGAATGACTTAGATGTTGAGCTAAGAAGGGCCACGGCCAGGTTGGCGAGCGCAAGCCTTAAAGGTCGTCTGAACAGCCTCTCGTTCAAGAAAGGATTCTCGGAAAGGATCTTCCGAAGGTTCCATCGCCGGGGCGAATTTGCTCAGATAACCAAGGCGTGGTCGTATGAGTAAGAGATCAAAGCGCGTCAAGATTCAAACAAAAACTCGGTATCAGCGTCCGGTCTTGACGGATGTTCTTCCATTTGAAGTTCCTCCGTCATTCTCCAATGGCGTATACTTCTACTTCCTATCGAAGTACAACGTCCGAACAGTTGAAAAGGGGAAAGAGACTTGGGTCACCTGGGAGGCAAATGGATCGCTCGCAGATACTGCAATTTCAGCCTTCTTCGCTGTAACAAGAAAGAACCCGAGCAACTTCCGGACCGAGACAAAGCAGGTGGACGGGAAGACAGTGCGCGTGCGCGAGTGGAAGCTCGGCAAAACGTGGACACAACCATATCATTTTAAGATTTCACACAAGGAAACCGAGTTCCGTCAGCTCTCTATACCGCACCCCCAAAACCAACTTCTGGTCGCGAGCTTCTACCACGATTACGGCCCCCTCATCATCTACGAGTGCAGCAAAAGCCATTATTCTATAAGGCGACCGGCTGCGGTCGCTCGCACCGCACGCTTCAAGGATCGCTTGTTCCTCGAAAGAGAGTCCGCAGATCGGGACAGCGTAGAGCAGAGGGACGCGGAGTATAAGAATATTGGGTCGTACTTCACCTATGAGAGTTATAGCAATATTTTCAGATTCTATGAGAATAGGGCATACTTGAATGCGGAGAAGAAGTTCGGTCGGCTGCTGAAGTTGGATATCTCGAGTTGCTTTGACAATATTTACACTCAATCGATTGTATGGTCGGTCCTGGGGCATGAAGCTGCGAAAGAGGACATTGATGCCACAAGAGGCACCTTCGGAGACGTGTTTGACAAAGTGATGCGATACATGAATCGCGGGGAGACAAACGGCATCTTGATTGGTCCGGAGTTCTCGCGGATGTTCGCCGAGATACTCGTGCAAGAAGTTGATCGAAAGCTCGAGACTGCGCTGTGGGATGAGCACAGTATAAGACACAGGGTAGATTATGAAATCTACAGGTATGTTGATGATTACTTCGTCTTTACAGATGATCCAAGCAACGAAGATATTATCCGAGCTCACCTCGGCGCGCACCTAAAGGAGATTAAGCTCTCCCTGAGCAAGGAGAAAGCGCTGAGTTTCGATCGACCGATCATCACGCCTCTCACTATTGCTAAGAATAGAGTGAGCGGCGTCTTGAAGGATTGGATTCGCATCGAAGAGGTTTTGGTTGCAGACCCTGATGATCCTGACGAGAAAATTAAGCACTTCAAGCTGTCGTGTCAGTCCGTTTCTTTGATTGTCGACTTCAAGACTGTGGTTCACGAAACGGGAGTCTCCTACAAGGATGTTCTTAACTACTCTCTGGCGTCGGTGGAGAAGAGGGTGGAGCAGTTTTTCAAGCACCATGAGAGGAATCACATGGAGCTTAGAAAGGAGCCGGAGCTCGCAAGAGCCTTGATTGGTCTGCTGGACTTTGTGTTCTTTGCCTACGCTGCCGCACCACGGGTTAACTTTTCGGTTCGACTGACCAGGATTGTTTGCAGTATAGTTGATGGCCTGCACCGAACAGGGGTCGCCCGCGACCTAAAGGATCACGTATTAAAGTTTGCATTTGACAATATTCACCGCCACATAAAGACGAAGCCGATCGATCGGTTCAGGGAGATTGAAACCCTTTACCTTATCCTGGCAGTTGAGAAGCTTGGGCGCACTTATATGCTTCCTCAGGACGTCTTGGCACACTTCTTTGGTATTGATAGAGATCATGGCGGAAGCTTCTTCAGAAAGCGGAGACTGACCTAATTCTCCATTTCCGTTTGCCTGCTTATCATAAAGAATAGAGGGCGGTACAGTGAGCTGAAGCGCTACTTGGAGAGCGAGATTCGGCAAAAATTTTCCGAGCGTTCCGCCTATTTGAGGAGTGATGCAGAGCTCGTGATCGCCTTTATGGATCTTCAGTGCTGCCCGTATATATCGAGGAAGTTGAAGATGGAGCTGGCTGAAACAATATGGATTCGGTGTTTTTGACGCACCGTTCTTGAGCAATGTGACGAAGTACTGGTTCACAAACTGGGAGTCGTTCAACCTATCGATTGAGCTTGACAAAAAGCGGGCTCGTGAGGTCTATTGACGCCAGAGCTGCGCCCGAACTAGATTGTCTATTTGCTTTTCAAAGTGAAGAATGCGGCAAACACACAAGCTCCGCGACCTGTCCGTCTATGAACGGCGGCAGTCTTGGCCGGTGGTTGGGGCTTCCACCGGCCTCTACATCGCTCCGTGGATGACCAGCCTGTGAACGAGCAGTGGAATAGACGCCTGTGGCGTCTGCCCCCTCTTCCTCCCTTGCCTTTTGGTGGGCGATGTCGGTCGAGGGGGCGGGAGCCAGTTCCGGCCCGCTCGCATCACGACGGGCTGTAGGGACGGAACTGGCGGCGGTAGATCAGGTGCCTACCCTATACTGGTCTCGCCACTCCCTGCGCTGGCGCTCAAGCCGAATGTCGGCGCTCAGCAGGGCTTCCCTCCGGGCCTGGTCTGGGACTGTTGCGTCAACCGGTACCTTTCTCAGCTGACCAAGGCGATACCAGCGCGAGATCGAGCGAAGCCAACCGCGCTGCCGATCAAAGTCGTAGGCGTACCCGAGAACTGGAGAAGTAGTGACCCAAGGATCTGAGATCGTGGGATGCCCGCTCACGTCTCCATCCGCTCGAACGACATCGCCGTCGCGCCAGATCAGGAACCAGTTGTTGATAGCTGGCGCGTCATCGAGCTCACCTGGTTGCGGGCCGGCCTCTGCTTCGGCGATGGCAGACAGAAGCGCTCGTGCGGTTACGTACTGTAGCATCATCGAGCTCCTCGAAGCCGTTTGGACGCAGCTTAGCCAGAAGCGGCTCACTCTTGGAGATCGCTGCCATAGTCGTCGTCGAAGTGCAGGGAGCCAGCGGGACCGCAGTCATATGCAAGAAGCTTTAGAAGTACGACATTCTGGGTCAACCCAACCTCGTCAGCCTGCACTCCCGGCTTGCGGACGTGAATGTCCCAGAGGCCATCCGGGTGCGGGACCAACTCGATTGCGCATTCGCCCATCTTGTCACCGAGGGCAACCTTGCCGCTGTCCGAGTCCACCTGCATTTCAGTGAATGTTTCGCAGTGCCCGTGGATCGGCGGAAACGCCCTAAGAAACCGTTGCCTCGTTTCCTCTGATGTCGAAGGTCCGGGGGAATCCCAGCGAGCATCATCAACAAGCATCAACGTGCTTCCGAAGAGCTCACGGTACATGTTCTGGACCTCCATCGGGTCCGCCCAGTCTGCCATTCGTGTCATAGGTCCAGATCCGAGTTCAGGGCGGGGGACGACAGCGCTTGCATGATCTAGCGGTCGACCTCGGCACGGTGCTGGCGTGCCAGGTCATAGTCTTCAAGGGCGAACTCGATGGTGCTGGTCTCAGGGCCGCTCCGATAGGTGATCTCGTAGGTCGCCACACAGCCGGGCATGATTGCGTCCGCGAGATCGCGGGATTGTCTGAACTCGTACTTGATCGACGAGCTGAAAAGACCGCTTGTTTCGCATGTGCGGAACTCGCGCTGCCTCGTACGGTCCGCACCGAGCTGCTCAACGAGGGTCTGAACAGGCTGTGCGTCAAGATCGGGAATGAAACCCTCAGTGCTCCATGCGTAGATGAGGGTCACTGATTGTCCTTGCATACGGATAGCGGAAGCCGGTCCGTACAAGTCTTCCAGCTGCGCCTTCAGCGCAAGCGGTTCAGGCAGGTCAGCGGAGGGTTGTCTCAGCACACGAAAGATCGCAAGCGGCCGCTTCTCGAAGACCTCTGTCGCCAGCATCGCTGTGATGTGGTCCTGGGGAGCGTTGGACAGACGCCCCTGCATGCCTACGTCACCGATCTCCCGCGTGGCTTCATAGCTCGGCTCCAAGACCTGCCCCTCCTGGGACTGGACACGCATACGGAGCTCGGTCCCTGTCGCCTCCGCCTCTGATCGGTCATCGAAGAGGGCCGCGACATCCGAGAGCGGATCACCGGGACGCAGCCCGAGGAGTTCGTAGGGATAGGGGCGTGCTGCCAGATCACCCGCGGCTTCGAGCTGATCAGCGGTAGCAGGCGCTGAAGCAACCAGACAGGCCGCTACATTTGCGAGTACATGCGGCATTGCCCCACCGAGGGCGTTGAACACTGATCTCATCTCAAAGCCTCCTAATATCCTATAATGGGATAATACCAGAACAGGATTACGCGGCAAGGGAATGACCTTGTTGAAGAGCCGCAATTGGCGCGTAGTCTCAGAACACCCGCGCACCTGGCGCTCCTCCAGGCGCTGACCGACGCCCGAAAGGCGGCAGGAATGACCCAGCAGCAACTGGCTGACCGCATGAAGCGGCCGCAGTCCTTTGTCGCGAAAGTGGAAGGGGGCGAGCGTCGCCTAGACGTCGTCGAATTCGCCGAATGGTCGATCGCACTCGGTGCGAACTATAGCGACCTGCTTGGGCCAGTGCTGCGCTCTGTCGCCGGTGAAGACTCGGCAGCGTCGTCGAGCTCTTGACCGCGGCTTACCGGTTTCTGAGCCGGAACCCCCGCGCCGGTTTCTGCGGGGAGGTGAGCTGAGGCCGCGAAGCGTTTTCCAAGGAGCCTTCCAAGTCGCTCAAGGACTCTTGCAAGTCCTTTTGCAACTGCGCGAGCATGCGCTCTTGTTCGGCCAATCTCGTCATGCAGTCGGTGACGCCTTTGCCGAGTTCTTCGACGCAGCTCAGCAACTCGCGCTCCAAGTTCGTCAGGGCCATCTACTCCTCCACGCGCTGAATGCAGATTCGACCACTGCCATTGCCAATCGGGCAGTGGACCACGTTCACGTTGGGCGGCAGAAGAGTCACTTGCCCAAGGCCGCCCGGTCCCCGCACGCTGCGGCTGCCCTGAAGTGCCGACGGGACTGGTGGCTGGGGTGTCGTCACTTGCTGCTGGCCGTTGATCATCATCGTTACTGCCAGGAAGGCACCTCCGAAGCTCATCACCGTCGCGAGAACCGCGCCGGCGAGGAAGGTCGTCAGCCCCCGGGTCGCGATCAACTGGCTCAGCTTCCGGGATTGCGCCTCCAGCCTCTTGATCCGGTTCTCCAACTGATCCCCGGTCTCTTCGGTCTGGCGCAAAAGCGCCTGCATCCGCTGCCCGATCGCCTGCTTCAGGCTGTCGGTATCGCTCGACATTGTATCGAAGGCGCTTCTGACGATGATCCTCCACTCGCCGCTCAAGCTCTTCAACTGAGATTCCAGCAAGCCGAGCTGAGACGCCAGCAGGTTGTCCATGTTCGCCTGGATGCGCGGGTTCAGCTTGCTCTGCGGTATAGTTTTCATCGAAGATCGCTCCTTTTGGGCGCCAGCGCTGGCCGGTGTCGGGATCAAGGACGGTGAGGTAGGCCTTGCTCTTGCGGGGCAGCTCGAAGCCCATGTCGCTCAGAGCTTCGATCATTGAAGCGCGGTCGCGGATTGCGCCGATCCCGATTTGGCTCGCGATCCACTCATGCAGCTGCTCCCGCGTTGCCGCGCGATCTGCGGCTTCCGGCAAGGCTCGGATTTGTTGCGCGGCGAAATCCTCGAAGTCTTGGATGACGGCGCGCTGCTGCTCATCAGTCGGCGCGTCCTCTGCCGCGAAGCTGATCACGCCGGATTTGTAGCGCAACTGATGCGGCACTGCGTCGATGAGCGCCTGCATCCGCGCGGTGTCCCCCTCGATCACCTCGGGCGGTACGGCGCGACGCTCTTACGCCTGCCGCCCTCGCGCATCGCAGATGGGGTTCCGGTGCTCGTCGTAGCACTTCACCGTCTCAGCGATCAGGCAATCGACCGCGGGAGCGGCGGTGCCCCGGCCATGGTGGAAGAACTTCACCATCATCGGCGGCCGTTCTCACGCAGGGCGTCCAGTTGCCGTTCTATGGCAACCAGGGAAGCGGAAATGGCCAGCACATCCAGCTGGTCATAGACCCGTACTTTGCGCGCCGCGTTCAGAGCACGCGCGATCTGGTTCATGTTGGCCCCGATGCGCGACAAGGCCACCAGCAGGTCAGGGTCGGCCTCCGGGACCACTTTCCGATGGCCGCTACGGACCAAGGGCAACCGCTCTCGCAGCAGCTCGGCCAGCGGACGGCGGGCACGGCGAGCCTCCGCATCGAGGCGGGCCTTTTCAGCAGGGGAACACCGGAACGCGGCGGTTTCAGTCAACGTCTCGGCGTATTTGGGTGACCTGCTCTTAGCGGGGTTTGAAGGGGGCGCCGCCCCCTCACAAGCTCCCGTGTGAAACACGGGTGACCTTGCTCTCTTCCTAGGATCAAGTTGATCGGACACCGGTCACACGCGGTTTGCCAAGAGGGACTGCACCATTGCGCTGTTCAAGGTTTCAGGCAAAGGACGGCGGTGAGGGCTCTGCCCATCTTTTTCTATTTCTTTATCTCTTTCTCTTTGTGGCGCCAGCGTCCGAACAGGGTGGGGGGAGGGAGCCAACACCGTGCCTCGACCTTGGTATGGCCCACCTGACACTACCTCCAATTGCACATCCGTTGGTCGCGCCGGAAAGCCACTGATGACATTCTGAAATTCAAACGAGATGGCTGCGCCGTGCTGTCGGCATTCCTCCTCCAGCATGGGGCGGAGGTCCTCGTACATCGTCCATGCATCAGCAAGAAATCTTCGGATCTCCTCTACCACCCGCCCCCCGTGCTGGCTCGCAGGCTTGAAGGTTTTGGTCTGCAGAAGACATCCGATCGAGAATTGCGCCACCGCCCTGCGAGACATGTCGGAGACCGGCAGTCCACCGGACAAAATGGCGGGCGACCTGGCGCGTGTGGTCAGCGTTCTTCGGGCAGTTCGCAGACCTGAACCACCCGCAAATTCTGATCAGTTCGGCATCCGGGTCGTATTCGATGAGGCCAGCATGACACAGCCTTGCCAATGACGCCCTGACGTCAGGGATAGAGAGCTTGGTCTCGTCGGCGATGAGGGAGACAGGATACCTGAAGAGCCCACAGAAATTGGCTTGGGCGCTGAGGTGGGCCGTGAAATAGAGGTTGCGATCAAAACAGTTGACGAGCTCTCGGAACGCTCGAACGTGGAGGATGGACGTGTTCAACATAGCGAAGGTTTTTTTGGCCATCGGACATACCTTTCCTAACGGCGCCATTGCTCGTGGGCCGAAAATGCCGCTGGGGCACTTGAATTAAGGTTGAAAAGACGGGCGCGAATGGCCTACAAAGATGGTGCAGACAGTACTTTGCAAGGCCCCGCCCCGTGCGGGGTTTTGTTTGTCAGGCTGCCTCGGTGGTCGTGACCCGTACACTGTTCACCCAAGAATTCAGGCCGTGGCCGTCGTATTTAATCCGGCGGCCAAAGCATAGGTATGCGGGACCAACACCCTTGTGCCGCCACTGAGCGCGTTTGGACTTCGGCGCGATCAGGTCGAGCTCAACGTCATTATCATCGTAGATACGTTCGGGATCGAAGTACTTCCGTTCCATAGCACACTCCATGTGTTTCAACTGAAGCCAAGATCATTGAAGCGTCCCCCGCCGTCACGGGGGAAACGCTATACAACTCCTATGGATACCACCTATCCAACTGATCGTAATACATTTTAAGGCCTTCACGGCCTATGCGAAGGTCGTCTTCATCGTTGGCGCACTTGGCGGCGTGTAGGGCTGGTCGGTAGAAATGCATATCGATCCCGATCACCTCGTACAGCTCAGCTAGGCACTCAGGGTAACGCCCTATCGCGATCTCTGGGTCTGGGCCCGCAGTGATCTCATGGTCTGTGTAGAATTCGACGATGGCGCGCAGGCGAAGGGCGACACGACGCGCTCGGACCTTGCCCGTTCTCTGCCCCGCACGCTTAACTTCGACATCGAAGATCTCTCGCAGTTCGTCAATGACGCGCGTCACGGTATCCGTTTCGTGTTTCATTGCCTCCTTCACCAGGATGGAAACCGGGGTTCCCAGTGAAATTGCCAAATTACACGCTTCTTCCCACATTTCTTGGGCGCGCTTCGAGTTCTTCTGCTTGGCGGCGGCGGCAAGTTTCACCGATGCCTTGCGAAGACAATCGCGCGCTTTGCGTGACTGCCCACTGCCGTATCCTCTGCCCAAATCAGACCAAAGTGGGTCCTCATGGTCGTTGGAAATCAAAGCTGCTGTGAAGAGCATGTGCTCTACTTCCAGCTCCAGGCCGATCCAGTTCTCGAGTGCGGCGCCGATCCTTTCCAGCATCCGGATGTAGTAGAATTCAAAGTTGGATTCGTTCCTGTCTGACGCGCTCGGATCGAGGCCAGGATAGAGATGATCAGCACTGCGAGGCCACATGGGAGCACCACCTTTCCATTAGCTCGCGGCGTTTCTGGAGTAGGTCCGAGCGAGCGTATGCTCGCTCGACTTCGTTGCCGACCTTATGGCCGAGGCTCATTTCCGCCACCTCGCGGGGTGCGCTTGCCTCTTCTGACGCCCAGTCCCTGAATGTCGAACGGAAACCGTGGACAGTGATGTTGTCCGTCTGCATGCGCCGCAGCAACATGAGCATTGACATATTGGAGAGAGGCTTGTGCCGTTTCTGCCCTTCGAACACACATGCGGATCTGAGCGCCTTCAGCGGCTCAACAATCGCGATCATCTGCGCTGTTAGGGGCACGCGATGCTCTGCGCCAGTCTTCGTTCGACCCTCAGGGATCGTCCAAATACACTCATCGAAGTCAAACTCACCCCAGGCCGCGGTCGTGTCTCGGATCTGGTGGAAATTCCCTGGCGACGCGCTCCGGGCATTTGAA
>NZ_JBELKF010000169.1:0-4268 GCF_042089775.1 Palleronia sp. | reverse complement strand
CCCCCCCCCCCCCCCCCCCCCCCCCCCCCCCCCCCCCCCCCCCCCCCCCGAGTCCGTTTGGAGTGTGTCCCTCCGTAGCTGCTCGGAAGAGCCCAAAGCCGGAGCCGATCCTTCCGTACAGCGAACCAATTCAGCATGCCATCGGCACGCCGGTTCGTCGAAGAAGAGAGCTAGGGGCCGAGCCCGAAAAGCGGCATCGAACGGTGCGCGAGACCAGAAAGCGGAGGCAGGGCCGATTGACATTCCTTTCTAGTCGCAGTCGGATCTGGTTGTGCATCAGCCTCCATAACGGACAGGCCCTGACAATGGTAAACTGTGTCTTCATCAACCTGCGCTGCCGGCCTGGCAGCACGTATCGCGTTGCCGATGCACTTGCCTTGAAAGAGCTCCACTCGGAGCTTTACTCCACCAGTGGTGAATGGGACCTTCTGATGAAGGTTTACATCCCGGAGGGACAGGATGTGGGGCGGTTCATCAACGAGAACTTTCTGGACATCGAAGAGATCGAGCGCAGTCTGACGACCCTGACGTTCAAGGCCTTCTAGGTTTTTGCCACAGACCGCTTCCGCCGCAACGGGGCGATTGGCCTGCCGGGGAGCAAACCGTCAGCGCTGCCGGTCGTGGACTCTCCAACGCCAAGACCGCCCGGAATGCGCCCGGCTGAAGCCGCCATCCGATGGCGTGCTGCCGGTCCGACCAACGGTGCCGTTTCAAGCGAAGGCGCTGGATCTTTTCGGTCTGGGTCTTGGGCAGCGCGTCGAGGAAGAAGACGGCGCGAGGGTATCTGTATGGCGCGAGGGAGGCTTTCACGTGCTCCTGAAGCATCTTCCTCTTCGCATCGTCGCCTGCCTGCCCCTCAACCAGAACCACGTGGGCTGCAAACGATCGTGTCGCGACCGTCATCGGGCCGGCCTGCCGCGGCGCATTCGGCGACGGCGGGGTGCGCGAGAAGCACCGCCTCGACCTCGGAACCAGCGACGCCGTACCCGGACGAGATGATCATGTCGTCGTTGCGCGCGGCGAAGTGCAGATAACCGCCCTCGTTCATCGAGAAGGCGTCGCCGGTGACGTTCCAGCCGTCGCGCACGTAGTCGCGCAGCCGTTTATCGGTCAGATAGCGGCAGCAGGTGGGCCGACGGACGGCGAGGCGGCCGATCGTGCCGCGCGGCGCCTCCTGGCCGTCCTCGTCGATCACGCGCGCCTCGTAGCTCTTCACTGGCTTGCCGGTGCGGGCGGGGCGATGATCCTCGAATCGATTGGTGACGAAGATGTGCGGCAACTCGGTCGCGCCGATGCCGTCGAGCATGGTCTTACCGATCTTCTTCTCGATCCACTCCTCGTAGACCGGTGCAGACAAGGTCTCGTCCGCCGAGATCGCAGCCCGAAGCGAGGACAGATCGAGGTCATCGTCCATCGCCGGCAGCATCACGCGGTAGGCAGTCGGCGCGGCGAAGGACACGGTGGCGCGATATTCCTCGATCAGCGCGGCCATGTTCGGGGGGTAGCGATCTCGAGCAGAGCCGCCGCCGCTGCGAAGCGTAGCGGGAATACAGCCAGCCCGCCCAGGCCGAAGGTAAAGGCCAGCGGGGCGACCCGACGAAGATGTCGTCGGGCGTGCCCCCAACACCTCCTTCGCCTAGCCGTCCGCGATGATCAGGATGTCGCGGTGGAAGTGCATCGTCGCCTTGGGCGATCCGGTGGTGCCCGAGGTGAAGCCGAGCGGTGCTACGTCATTGCGTCCCGTCGGCACCGCGTCGAACTGGACGGGCTTGAACCGGGCGAGGCGATCCAGGTCGGGCCGGGGTTTCAAGTGCCGCCGAAGCCGACAGCCTTTTTCAGGCGGGTGCTGGTCTTGGCGCAGATCGCAAGCTCATCCATCAGCCGCATGTTGCAGAGCGCGAATTCGATTTCGGCCTTGTCGACGATCTGCCCAAGCTCCGCGGCGTGCAAAAGCGGCATGGCGTTGACCACCACGGCACTCGCCTTGGTCGCGGCCAACCAGCACGCCACCATTGCCGGATTGTTGGCCGAGTGGATCTGGACGCGGTTGCCCGGCCGAACGCCCAGATCGTCGACCATCGCGTGGGCGAGGCGGTTGGTCCAGTCGGACAGATCCTTGTAGGTGCGCCGCCGCCCGTTCCCGATCAGCGCCGTGCGGTCGCCTATGCCGCCGGCGACGATGGCGTCCGTCAGCTCCACGCCGACCTTGATGCGCTCGGGATAGTCGAACCCGTCGACGGCCTTAGGGATCCGCGCGCCGTCGAAGCGGAGCGTCGCCAGCGGATGCGGCGCGATGGCGTCGAGACGCTCGCGATGTGCAGGCCAGGCGCGTCTGCCGGGACCATGAAGGCCGACAGGCCACGGGCGCCCCGGTGCATTCTCGCTGCGGGCGAACAGGGCGTAGACGTCGGCGATCCCGCCTTTTAGATCCAGGTCTTCTCCCCGTCGAGCACCCAGGCGTCGCCGTCGTCGCGGGCCGTCATCGTGGAGTTCGCCACGTCCGACACCGACTGCGGCTCGGTCAGCGCGAAAGCTGCAATCGCATTGCCCGACTGCGTCAGCGGCAGTCATTCGCGCCGCTGCACGTCCGAACCGAAGAGCGACGTGCTCCGGTGCCCAATCCCTGCATCGCGAGAGCGAAATCGGCCAGACCGTCGTGGCGCGCCAAGGTCTCGCGGCTGAAATAGAGCGTGCGCACGTCCAGCGGCTGCGGATCGGCGGGGTCGACGGCGGTCGCTGCAGCCAGCCATCGGCATCCAGCCGCGCCACCAGATCACGGCAGGCGGCGTCGGTCTCGGTGTGGTCGATCGCGGACAGCCCCTCTGCCCAGTCGTCCAACGCGCGGGCGTGATCGCGGTGGCGGGCCTCGGGGAACGGCCAGTCGAGGTAAGAGCGGTCGGGCATCAGCCCCCTCGAACACAGGTTTTTCCTCTACGACAAAGGCGTCGAAGGCGCGGATGAAATCGGCGGTATGCATACAGATCGCCTGGGCCTTGATCGCTCGGTCCCGGGACATCGACCGTTCCTGGTTCAGCATGGTCTTGGTCATCATGTGCGCGAAACTCGGGCCAGCCGCGATGCAGACGGCCATGTCGCGGGCCGCGTCGTCCAGATCGGCAGCCGGTACGATGCGCTTCCCCCCCCCCCTCATGGGGCGCCTTCTTCGGCGCTTATCGAGCGGCCGGTATACAGCAGTTCGGCCGCACGGCCCTGGCCGATGATGCGCGGCAGCATTGCGCAGGCCCCATGTCGCAGCCGGCAAGCCCGACGCGTGTGAACAGGAAGGCGGTTTAGGGCTCGGGGTGGCGATGCGTAGATCCGAGGCCATCGCGATGATCGCGCCGGCTCCGACGCAGACACCATCGGCGGCGGCGGTGATCGGCGTGCCGTATCCCATCATCGCCTTGACCAGATCGCAGGTCATCCGGGTGAAGGCGAGAAGCTCCTTCATGCTCATCTTCGTCAGGGGGCCGATTATGTCGTGCACATCCCCGCCCGAGCAAAAATTGCCGCCGTTCGAGCCGAAGACCACCGCCTTCACGCCGTCATCGTAGGGCAGGTCGCGAATCCAGTCGCGCAGTGCGGAATAGCTGTCGAGGGTGAGCGGGTTCTTCCGGTCCGGCCGGTCGAGGCGCAGCGTGGCTATGCCGTCCTCGATCTCGCAGCGGAAATGCTCGGTGCCGGTTCTCACGCGGCCCCCTCGTCATTGCGCTCGATCTTGAGATGACCGGCCAAGGCGTCGGCCTCGTCGGCGGGAAAATCCGACAGCAGTTCGGACACCCAGGCCTCGTGTGCTTCTGCCTGTCGGGCGAATTCCTCGGTTCCCTTGCGGGTCAGGCGAGCCAGGGAGGCGCGGCGGTCCCCGGGCACCTGCACCCTGATCACGAAGCCGTCCTTGACCAGACGGTCGACGATGCCCGTGATGTTCCCGTTCGAGACGCGCAGCACGCCTGACAGCGCGCTCATCTTAAGGCCGGCATCGCTGCGGGCCAGCGCGGCCATCACGTCAAAGCGGGAAAGCGTGGTCTGGAACTCCGTCCGAAGTCGATCGCGCAAGACGGCCTCGACCCCGCGAGTGCGCTTGAGCAGTCGCAGCCACAGCCGCAGACACGCTTTCGATGTCTCGGCCTCGGAGGCCCGGGGCGCTGCCGCGGAGTCTTTTCCTGTCTGACGCACCGCCCGCTGCCTCACTGTTTGTGCTGTTCTAAGGGAACGCTAGGTCATGTTGACAAACGGCGGAGCCAGAGGCGGATCGAAGTGATGTCGAT
>NZ_JBELKF010000046.1:18746-25961 GCF_042089775.1 Palleronia sp. | reverse complement strand
CATGCCCGACCCCATCCGAACCGTCCGCGGCGCCGGATACGCCCTCGGATGAAGGAACATCGCCTGACGCGACGCGTTCGGGCGAGATGGAATCCGATCAGGTCAATCGACTTCAAACTGCCGCGAACATTGCGCTTATCGTCGCCGGTGTTGTGGCAATCTTCTGGGCGCTTTACGTCGCGCAGAGCGTGTTCGCACCGACGATGCTTGCTTTCGTGTTCGGCGTCGTTCTCTCGCCTCTCTCGGATTTCTGGGAGCGGCTCGGCCTGAAGCGCGGTCTGTCCGCACTCCTGAGCCTCGTCCTGACGCTCTTTCTTATCGTGCTGATCGCGGGTCTTGCGCTGCCGGTGGCAGATCGCCTGATTGACGCATGGCCGACAATCCTGACAGAGACGCGCGCGTTCATCTTTGACTTTCAAGTGATGCTTCAAGGCATTGAATCTGCGGGAGAAGAGGTTCGTCAAGCGGTCAGCGGATCGGGAGAAAATGGCGGTGGCTCCGAAGGGAGCGCTATCGCGATCCCCACAACGGCCGATGCACTGTTTCTCGCGCCCTCGGTCCTTGGGCAGACCATTACCTTTGCGGGCGTGTTGTTCTTTTTCCTGCTGACCCGGAACGACGTCTACGCCTGGATCGCTCAGCACGTCGCGCCTGCAGATCTCGAGACGGAGACGGCGTACCGTCTCAAGCAAGCCGAGCGCGAGGTGGCGCGCTATTTCCTGACGATCTCGGTGGTCAACGCGGGCTTCGGGATCTGCACGTCGATTGCAATGCTGCTGCTCGGAGTGCCGGCGCCGCTGCTATGGGGTGCTGCGGTCTTCGTGCTGAACTTCATCCTGTATCTCGGCCCGGCGCTGATTTTCGCAGGATTGCTGTTGACCGGGCTGATCGTTTTCGACGGCAGCTATTCCTTCGTGCCGGCCTTGGTGTTCCTCGGGCTGAACTTGATCGAAGCCCAGTTCGTCACGCCATCGGCTATCGGTCGCACGATGCGAGTCAATCCGCTCCTGATCTTCTTCGCACTCGTCTTCTTTCTGTGGCTCTGGGGGCCGCTCGGCGGCTTCGTGGCCATTCCGACACTCCTCTGGGGGCTGTCGCTCACGAAGGAATTTTCCGCCACGCGCAAGGATGTACGGGACGCCGTTCGCGTGGCGACAGAAGAGCCACACGATTGATCTGCAATCCTAATATTAACATAATCATGATTACCGGAACGGAAGATGTACCTTGGTGGATTCACATTCGAAGTGCCAATTCTGTATTTGAACAGAAGCTTGCACGGAGGATGCCATGGGACGCTCTTAGCTGCACCTGAACCTGGAAGAACGGCGAAAGATCGCTTAGTGGCTTGAGGCTGGCATGCCGGTGCCGGAGATCGCGGATCGCCCGAGCCGCGCGCCCGCCTCGATCTACCGGGAGCTCAAACGCAACTTCTACGATGACAAGGAGATCCCGGAGCTGAACGGATACTACGCGATCAACGCTCAGGACATGTCCAAGCGGCGCCGCGCGATCCACCGTAAGATGGTCATTCACCCGCAGCTGAAGGCCGGCGTCGAAGATCGGCTGAAGGCCGGCTGGTCTCCCCAACAGATCCCGGGAGGATGCGCGTAGAGCGCCACCCGATCCGGGTCAGTCACGAGACGATCTACCGGTTCGCCTACTCGAAGGATGCCGCGCCGAGGCGTTCTACCGCCACCTTCCCGAGCACCGCAGGCGCCGCCGTCCGCGGGGATACCGGCGACACAGCCGCACGCGCATGTTCGACACCCAGAGCTTGTCACACAGGCCCGAACGGACCGCCGATCGCGTCGAGTTCGGCCACTGGGAGCGCGACCTGATGCTGTTCCGCAAGGAGCACGGCAAGATCAACGTGACCTCTCTGGTGGAACGGGTCAGCCGCTACACCGTCGTCCTGCGCAACGAGGATCGCCAGTCCAAGCCGATCATGGAGATGCTCATCCAGAAGCTCGCCTCCCTCCCCGCAGAGGCCCGGCAGTCGGCCACCTTCGACCGCGGCTCCGAGTTCTCCGCCTGGAAGCAGCTCAAGCTGGGGATCGGCATGGACAGCTGGTTCTGCGACCCCCAGGCGCCGTGGCAGAAGGGCACTGTAGAGAATACGAACGACAGGCTGCGAAGGTACCTGCCCCGCTCGACCGACCCGACGGCGCTGACGAATCGATATTTGGGGTCGATTTGTCAGCGCCTCAACACCACGCCGCGCAAGTGCCTCGGGTACCGGACGCCGGCAGAAGTCTTCGAAAACAACCTCGCAGCCATACGCAGCCAGCCAAAATAGCATGCCGATTCAGAGATTTGTACTTCGATGAGAGTCGACACTTTCGTGCCCCCGACTCACGCACAAGAAAGGCGCTCCGTTACCGAAGCGCCTTTCTGACTTGGTCAGGTGAAGGACCTTAGCCCTTGCCGGCGGCCTTCGCGACTTCGGCGGCGAAGTCTTCTCTTTCAACCGCAATGCCTTCGCCCACTTCGACGCGTTCGAAGCCGGTAATTTCGATGCCGGCCTCTTTCGCGGCGGCGCCGACGGTCAGGTCCGGGTTCACGACGAATGCCTGATTGACCAGCGTGACCTCGGCCAGGAACTTCTTCATGCGACCTTCGATCATCTTTTCGATGACCTGCTCGGGCTTGCCGGACTCGCGGGCGATGTCCATCTGGATCGCCTTTTCCTTGTCGACGATGCTCCGATCGAGTTCTTGCTCGTTCAAAGCCGCCGGGTTCACGGCGGCGATGTGCATCGCGATCTGGCGCGCGGTCGCGGTGTCGTCGCCCGTGAAGGCCACCAGCACACCGATCTTGCCCATGCCGTCAGCTGCGGCGTTGTGCACGTAGGCAGCAACGTTCTGACCTTCGAGCTTCGCCATCCGGCGCAGCGTCATGTTCTCGCCGATCTTGGCGATTGCGTCGGTCAGACGCTCGCTGACAGGCTTGCCGCCCATGTCGGCGTCGCGCAATTCTTCGACCGAGGAGCTGTTCACCGCGATCTTCGCGATGTCGCCCACCAGCTTCTGGAACTCGGCGTTCTTCGCCACGAAGTCTGTTTCGGAGTTGATCTCGACCGCCACGCCGATGCCGCCTTCGACCTGAACGGCCACGAGGCCCTCGGCCGCGGTACGGTCGGCTTTCTTGGCGGCCTTGGCGAGGCCCTTGGTGCGCAGCCAATCCACCGCGGCGTCCATGTCGCCATCGGTTTCGGTCAGCGCCTTCTTGGCGTCCATCATGCCCGCGCCGGTCGACTCGCGGAGCTGTTTCACGTCTGCTGCGGTGATCGCCATGTTTCGGCTCTCCTCATTCTCGGTAGCCCGGAGCGGGGTCTACCCCGCTCCGATGACAATTCTGTAAAAAGGCGAAGGACTGTGTCCTTACTCCTTGTTCTCAAGCTCGTAGGGAGCGTCCTTGGCCTTCGCATCGTCGGCCACCGCCTCGTCGGAGACGTCCAGCGGCTCGGACTGGTTCGCCGGCGTATCCAGCACCTCGTCCTCGGCCGGAGCGTCTTCCATCTCGCCCACGTCGTAGCCGGCTTGCGCCATCTGCGCCGACATCCCGTCGAGCGCGGCACGCGATGCCAGATCGCAGTAGAGCTGGATTGCGCGGGCGGCATCGTCGTTGCCCGGGATCATGTAGTCCACGCCGTCGGGCGAGCAGTTGGTGTCGACAACGGCCACGACCGGGATACCCAGCTTCTTGGCTTCGGCGATGGCCAGGTCTTCCTTGTTCACGTCAATGACGAACAGGAGGTCCGGCACGCCGCCCATCTCGCGGATACCGCCGAGCGAGGCATTCAGCTTGGCCTGGTCACGCTCCATCGCGAGACGCTCGCGCTTGGTCAGACCGCCGGCACCTTCGGCCATGCGCTCGTCGATCTCGCGCAGGCGGTTGATCGACTGCGAAACGGTCTTCCAGTTGGTCAGCGTGCCGCCGAGCCAACGGTGGTTCATGTAGTACTGGGCGCAGCGCTCGGCGGCGTCGGCGATCGGCTTCTGGGCCTGACGCTTTGTACCGACGAAGAGGATGCGGCCGTTCTTCGCGACGGTATCGCGGATGACCTGAAGCGCCTGGTCCAGCATCGGGACCGTCTGGGTCAGGTCGACGATGTGGATGCCGTTGCGGTCGCCGTAGATATACGGCCCCATGCGGGGGTTCCAGCGCTGGGTCTGGTGACCAAAGTGAACGCCAGCTTCAAGAAGCTGACGCAGAGAGAACTCGGGAAGAGCCATCCTGCTATCCTTTTCCGGTTTCATACCTTGGTGCGGCCTTTATTACCCCGCGATCGGGGCAACCGGTGGACGAACGGGGATGTCTCCCCCGGCCGCCCGGACCGCACCTGTGAAGTGGGGGTCCCCTAGCGGTCTTTGCCTTCGGATGCAAGTCCGTCGAGCACCGCCCGCGCGGCACGCAGACCAGGGGCTTTCCCGCCCTGCCCCAGCGCCTTCATCGTGCGGTCCAGCGCCGGCGTCTGCAGCCCCGGTTCCTGCCACAGCGCATCAAGAGCATCGGCAACCGGACCGGGGCGGCATGCGGGGCCGAGGTACTCGGGCACGACGTTCCTGCCCTCGATCAGGTTCACCAGCGTCACCGTGTCGGTGCGCACCATGCGCGACAGGATCTGCCAGCTGAGCCAGTTCATGTCATAGGCAATGACCATCGGTGTGCCGGCTTTGGCCAGTTCCAGCGAGACCGTTCCCGACGCGGCGAGCGCCGCACGAGCACCAGCGAATGCGGCAGCCTTCTCGGCCTTGTCCGGCTGTTCCAGCAGGATCGTTTCGGGCCAGGTGCGTGTTGCGACGCAAAGCTGCTCTTCGCGCCCCGGAGCCACCGGAAGCACGATGCGCAGATCCGGGTGGCGTGCCGCCATCTGCGTCAGCGCGGCGCCGAAGATCGGCGCGAGGCGCTCGACCTCGGACCGGCGCGATCCCGGCAGAACCAGCAGGTACGGTGCGTCGCCAAGATCATGTCGCGCGCGGAAGGCGGCGACGTCGGCCTCGGTTGCGGCGGGTTCGGACACGACAGGATGGCCGACGAAATCGCAGCGCATCCCGGCGTGTTCCATGAAAGGTGGCTCGAACGGCAAGAGGGCCAACACCTGGTCGACGTGCGGCGCCATCCTCACCGCGCGCCCCGGACGCCACGCCCAGACTGACGGGGCGACATAGTGTACGGTCCGAAGACGGGCGGCCTTGCGGACGCGCTTGGCGACGCGAAGGCCGAAATCGGGACTGTCTACGGTAATAAGCACATCCGGCGCGGCGACGACGACGGCGTCGGCCGTCTGGATCATCCGCCGGCGTAGCGCGGGATAGCGCGGCAGCACCTCGGCGATCCCCATCACCGACAGCTCGTCCATCGGAAAGAGGCTGTCGAGACCCTGCTCGGCCATCAGGGGCCCGCCGACGCCCATGACCTCGACCTCGCCGGCAAGCTGGCGAAGCCCCTCGATCAGCGCCGCGCCCAGCCGGTCGCCCGAAGCTTCGCCGGCGACCAGGAACACACGCATCAGACCACGCGCACCCAAAGCCCTGAGGAATCGGCGGCCTGCGCCACATCCTCGCGATCCAGGACGATGACGCCACCGGATGCGACGACGATCCCGGAAAGGCCGGCCGCGGCAGCCCGGCGCACCGTGTCGGAGCCGATCGTCGGCATGTCCACGCGCAGGTCCTGCCCGGGTTTCGGCGCCTTCGCCAGCACACCACCGGCCGGTGTCGGCGCCCACAGGCTTTCCCGAGCGGGGTCCGGATCGGGCCCGCTACCCTGCCCGCCAAGGCCGAGCGCCTCGAGCGTCTGGGACTTCAGGTTCATCTCGCGCGCCGGTCCGGCCGGCTCGACATGGCGGCGCATCGCCGCGACGCTGGCCAGCATCCAATCGGTGCCGGGCAACGCTTCGACCGCCAGGACCTGCCCGCCAGCCACCACGCAACCCTGACCGATATCGGCCGGGCCGGTCGTGGAGAGAACCGACATGGCGCGGTCCATGTCGCGCGTGTCCCGCTCGGTCGGCTCGCGCGCGCCGAGAGCACCGGCGGGCGGCAGGAGTTCGGGGCACAGCTCGGCCGCGCCAACGACTTCCATCCCCGCCTCCTCGATCAGGCTCACAAGCACCCGAAGCGCCCCGTCATCACCCTTGCCCAGAGCAGTGACGATCCGCGGAACCAGCGGCTGCGTGGCTTCGTCGATCTGCGACAGGTCGACGACAGGCCGACGGATGGCGCCGACAAGGCAAACCTGCCTGATGCCCGACGCCGCAAGCTCGGATAGGAAAGAGCCCAGCACCTCGAGGCGAAAGGTCTCGACCCCCTCGGGCGCGTCGCCCTCGGGTCCGACGACACGAGCCTCGGGGAAGGCCTTGCACAGAATTTCGGGCAGCCGGCCCTGCCCGGCGATGAGGCACAGTTCAGTCACGGCGTCAAAAACCCCCGGTCGCTGCGTTCCAGCACAAAATCGACGATCTGGCGAACGAAGCCGCTGTCGCTCTCTTCACCCAGCCTGCGGGCGCGGTCCTGGAACGTACCCTCGCCCTGCTTCAGCGTCTGCAACGCAGCGCGCAACGCCATGATGTCCGAACGGTCGACGCCCCGGCGCTTCAGCCCCACGAGGTTGAGCCCGTCCAGAACGCCCCGCGGCCCTTGCACGAGCGCGTGCGGGATGACGTCCGCCGTCACCATCGTCACGGCGCCGATGATGGCGCCTTCACCGATGCGGACGAACTGGTGCACACCCGACAACCCGCCGACGATCACGCCGTCACCCAGCATGCAATGCCCGGCGAGCGCCGAGTTGTTGACCATGATGACGTGGTCGCCGATGATGCAGTCATGCGCCACGTGGCAGCCGGCCATGAAGAGGCCGTCGTTCCCCACGCGGGTCACGCCGCCGCCGCCGCCGGTGCCAAGGTTCATCGTCACATGCTCGCGGATGCGGTTCCGCACGCCGATCCGAAGCTCGGTCTTTTCGCCGCCGAACTTCAGGTCCTGCGGGATCTCGCCCAGCACGGCAAAGGGGTGGACCAGAGTGCCTTCCCCGACGCTGGTGCGGCCCTTGATGACGACGTGGCTCATCACCTTGACATTGGGACCAAGCTCGACCTCTGCGCCGATCAGCGAGAATGGGCCGATCGTTACGCCGGGACCAATCCGCGCACCGTCCTCGATCACCGCATGCGGGTGGATTTCGGATGTCGGGTCGATCCGGCTCACT
>NZ_JBELKF010000046.1:0-18736 GCF_042089775.1 Palleronia sp. | reverse complement strand
GCCGCGTGCTCGTCGGTCGCTTCAGCTCCACCAGTGAATTCGGCCTCGCAGGCAAGCTCTCCGTCCACTTCAGCGCGGCCGGCGAACTTCCACACCTTGCCCCCGCCCCGCTTGGTGGTGATGTGCATCTCGAGCACGTCGCCCGGCACTACCTTGCGGCGGAACTTGGCGCTTTCGATCCCCATGAAATAGACGAGGAATCCAGTATCGGCGAGGTTCTGGCCCACGCCCACCATCACGGCCGCGGTCTGCGCCATCGCCTCGATGATGGTGACGCCCGGCATGATCGGCGCGCCGGGGAAGTGTCCCTGGAAATGCGGCTCGTTGAACGAGACGTTCTTTATCCCCACCGCCGAAGTCGTCCCGTTGATGTCGCGGACCCGGTCCACCAGCAGGAACGGATAGCGGTGCGGGATGATCCGCTGGATCAGGTCGATATCGGCGCTCTGAAGATCGGACATGGGGGCCTCTTTCGGTGTCGCCCCCGGGCTTAACGCGCGCTCCGAAGGGGGGCAAGCACCCTACCGGGCTGTGCCCGGCTCGGCCGTCGCGTCCCCTGCCCCTTCGCCGCCTTCAGGAAGCGCCGCGTCGATGCGAGCAATTGCGCGGTCGGTGATATCCACCCCAGCCCGCGCCGTCAGTACTATGCGCCGATCCAGAAGCACATCCGCACCGATCTCGCCCATCATCTCGGACAGGATCGGAGAAACCCTCCTCACGAACGTCGCGCGAGCCTCTTCCTGGAGATCGGCGAGCGCCCGGGCTTTCGCGTCCTGCTCGGCCCTGAGCCGCCGGACCCTTTCATCAAAGATGCGCGCACGCTCGCGAAATTCGGCCGGGTCCAGTTCGGCTCTGGCGTCGGTGAGTTCCCGCTCTTCCGCGGTCAGCGACGCCTCGATTTCGCGATTCTCAGCGGCGAGCGTGTCACCCCGCGCGTCGATCTGGGATAGCAAACGAGCACCAAAGACGCTCTGGCGGAACATGCGCTCCTGGTCGACCACCGCGACGCCCTGGATCTCCTGGGCGCGCACGGGAAGGGCCGCCGAAATGGCGGCCCCCACGCTTGCCGCGAGAAATCCGCGCCTAGAAGGACGAAGAGAGCGAGACATTGAACGTCCGCGTGTTGTCGTAGTCCTCTGCCGCGAGCGCCTCCGCAAAGTTGAAGCGCAGCGGCCCAAAAGGGGTATCCCAGAACAGCGAGACACCCACGGACGAGCGCAGGATGGCAGAGTCGTCCACCGTCTCGCCGTTCGCACCCTCGGTATTCTCAAGGCCCCAGACCGAGCCTGCGTCGACGAAGACACCCCCGCGGATGCCGTATTCCTCGGGCAGGCCCAGCGGAAAGTCCGCCTCAAGACGGGCGACGGCGTAGTTGTTTCCGCCAAGCGCGTCATCGGTTTCGAGGTCGCGCGGACCGATGCCCAAGGGCTCGAACCCGCGGAGCTGGCTGGTGGACAGAAAGAAGCGGTCCGTCAGACGCACCGAATCCGAGTCTCCGAAGGCCGAGACATTGCCACCCTCGACAACCGCCCGGATGTTGACTTCCTCGTTGAACGCGGTCGTCTGGTAGCCGCCGAACGCCACCGTCTTGATGTAGTTGACGTCCCCGCCCAGTCCGGCGAGATCCTGACCAAAGCGCAGAACGATCCCGCTGTTGGGGTCGATCCCCGACCGGCGCGTGTCGTAACTGTAGGTGTACCCGAGGGCGGAACTGACCGCCGAGTCCTCGTCCGCCGCGATGATCGGCGAGATATCGTCGCCCACATCCTCGATCGTGTCCTCAGCCAACCGGTACCGCACCTGCAGCCGGCCGTTCTCGGACGTTGGGAAGGTTACCGAAGGCCGGATGCCTACCGTGCGAGTGTTGTAGTCCGCCTCGTCGTAGTCCGTCTCGCTATAGAATACGTCGAAGCCGGCGCGCAGATCACGGCCCAGGAAATATGGCTCGCTGAAGCTGAACTCGGCGCTGTTGGCGTTCGTCCCGGTGGTAATGTCGAAGGACAACGTCTGGCCGCGGCCCAGAAAGTTCCGCTCGGTAAACCCGAAGTTCACGCCGAAGCCGGAATCTGTCGAATACGAGCCGCCCAGCGACAGGCTGCCAGTCGGCTGCTCTACGACATCCACGTCGATCACCACCTGGTCGGGCGACGAACCCTCGCGTCCTTCTGCAGTGACATTCGCGAAATAGCCAAGTGCTCGGATCCGTTCGGCCGCGGCCCGGATCTCGCGCGGGTTGAACGGATCGCCCTCGACCGTGCGGAACTGGCGACGGATCACCCGGTCGAGCGTCGTCTGATTGCCCTCGATGTCGATGCGCTCGACAAAGAGCCGTGGCCCCCGCTCGAGAAGGAAGTTGACGTTCAGCTGCAGGGTCTGCGGGTCGCGCGTGATCTGCGGAGTTGCGCGAACGAACGTCATGCCTGCACGGCTCACCCGCTCTTCCAGCCGCTCGGTTGCGGCGTCGATGGCGGCCGGCGTATAGGTCTGCCCCGCGTCGATGCCGATGGCGTCGCGGTATTCTGCAGGATTCAGGCCCGGCACCGTGGTCGTGGTCGTGACCTGTCCGAAGTCCCAGCTCTGACCTTCGGTGATGTTGTACTGAATGAAGAATGCGTCCCGCTCGCGCGCAAACTCCGTCGACACGTTGTTGATCGTGAAGTCGATATACCCGCGCGACATATAGAAATCGCGCAGAAGCTGCTGGTCGAAGCCGACGCGGTCGGCCACGAAAGTATCGCTCTGGATGATCTGGCGCAGAAAGCCCGCTTGCTTGGTTGCCAACGCGCGGCGCAGGCGGCGGTCCGAGAAATCCTGGTTGCCGACGAACGAGATCCGCTCGATCTCGACGATGCCGCCTTCGGCGATCTCGAACACAAGGTCGATGCGATTGTCGGCACGGCGGATGATCCGTGGCGTGACGGTTGCCGCAAGGCGCCCGCGCTGCTCGTAGGCGGCGGCGATGGCGCGCGCATCCTCTTCGGCACGGCTGGGGTTGTAGACCCGGTTCGGGACCGACCCGATTAGGGCGGTCAGCTCTGCGTCATCGAGCCTGCGGTTCCCCTCGAAGCTGATGCGACGCACGGTCGGATACTCGGCCACCTCGACCAGAAGCGTATTGCCCTGTGGCGTGATGGACACGCTTTCGAACAATCCGGCACCCGAAAGGCGCTGGTAAGCGGCGTTCAGCTCCCCAGCGGTGAGGTCACGGCCCTGCGGAATGGCCAGAGTGTTCACCACCGTTGTGGTGTCCACGCGCTCGTTTCCGATGATCTGGATGTCGCTGATCCTGTAGCTCTGCGCCACCGCGACCGAAGTCGTGGCCATCACCATACCCGCGGCAAACCCCGCCAGGACCGTGCCTTGCAGCGCAGAGGCCAGAAGTGCGGTGCGCGCGGAGCGCCCCCTCGTCTCGATCATGCGTCCACCCGTCTAAGACTTCTCAAGACCGTGACTAGCCCGGTTGAGATAGCATGTCAAAACGCCAAGCTGCCCGCTGTGCCCACATGCTCGAGCCGTTGATTTCGGGTCGGAACCGTGTCTTTTCCGTCGCTTCAGAAGGTCAAGATCGCGCCACCGAAGGCCAGCGAGACGCAGATCGCAACCGGAAACAGAAGCCGGCCAAGGGCGACTTCGAGGATCAAGTTGAGGCCACGAGAAGAGTCATTGGCAGTATGGCGCATGCCGAACCCGGGGTTGTGGAATGAATTCCCCGCGTGATTGCCGTCTGATTATGGCCTGAATTTGGCGGTGGCCGAAGATCCGGCGGCGATGGCTCAGGGGCAGAGGAAGTCGTTGCCGATAGCAAACACCATAAGGGTGCCCAACAACGCCAAGCCCACAGCCATCAACAGGTTCAAGGCCTGATCCGACGGCGGCTTGCCGCGAACAGCCTCGTACGCGTGGAACACCAGGTGGCCGCCGTCGAGGATCGGGATCGGAAAGAGGTTCAGGAAGCCGACGGCCGTTGACAGCACCGCGATGAACCACACGAAGCTCAAAGCGCCTGCACTCGCCGCCGCACCGCTGGTTTGCGCGATCCCGATGGGTCCTTGCAGATTACAGGACGAGATCGCGCCCGCCGCGATGTGATAAATGCCGGAGAGGCTCGACTGGATGATGAAGCCGACCTGCTCTACTCCGTAGCCGAGCGCTGTGACCGGGCTCGGAGCGCTCCGCTCTGGTGTGATGTAGAGCGCGCCAGTGATCCCCAGAAGCCACCGCGTTTCAAAGCCGCCCTCGGGCAATGGTAAATCCATGCGCTTCGGCGTCAGCTCGACCGACCGCGTGTCCCCCGTATCCGGCGACCAGACCGTCAGAGTCACCGGTTCTCCGCCGGAATCTCCGACGGCGTCACGCAACTGCGTGAAGGCGAAGACCTCCTTGCCGTTCACCTCGATCAACACCTCGCCGCGTTCGAGGTCCGTTCCGGCCGCAGCCGATTGCGGCGTGATGCTGCCGACGACGGGCGGGTAAGGATATGGCGCCTCGATCTGCATCTCTGCGCCGTTCCGCTCGATCCGGTACGGTAGAGTGGGCTGAACGGGGAGGCCTTCGACGAAGCCGGCAAATTGTGCGACATCGGGTACCGGCTCGCCCATGATGGCCTTGATCCGGTCGCCCACCTGAAGCTCCTGCTCGGCATACGGCAAGGGCTGCACGTCGGCCACCGTCAGCGGATCGCTAGCGACCCCGCGGATCGTCAGCACGAGGGCAAAAACGGCGATGGAGAGCAGGAAGTTGAAAATCGGCCCTGCAGCCACAGTCGCCGCCCGCGCCCACAGCGGCGCGCCGGCCATGGTCGACCGTGAGGCTTCCGCGTCCAGCCCCGGCGTGTCCGCCTGCCCCACGCTGGCCGCGTTTGCGTCGCCGCGGAACTTGACGTAGCCGCCCACGGGGAATGCCGCGATCTGCCACCTGGTGCCGCGGCGGTCCATGCGCGAGAACAGGACCGGTCCCATGCCAATCGAGAACACGTCAGCCTGAATCCCGGACCACCGGCCCACGATGTAGTGTCCATATTCGTGAATGGCCACGATGATGCTGAGAGCTGCGAAAAATGCGACAAGCGTGAACGCCAGCGAGCCGAAATCGGGGATGAACCCCATCGTGGATCCTCCTTCAGACGCCGCCGGACCCGACCGGGACACCAACAAACTCGTCAACCAAGGCACGTGCCTGCGCATCGACAGCCCGTACTATATCAAGCTCCAGCGCCGCCTTTCCAAGGTCATCTGACGACATCTTGACCAGCACCCGTTCGACCAGCGCGGCCATGTCGAGAAATCCGACGCGGCCGGCGATGAAGTGGTCCAGCGCACGCTCCTTCGCACCGTTGAACACGGCGCCGGCAAGGCCCCCTGTCTGCATCACCTCGCGAGCAAGCCGCAGTGCCGGCCAGCGCGTTTCATCCGGGGCGCGGAAGGTCAGGCTGCCGATGGCTGCAAAATCCAGCCGCTCCACCGGGACGTCGCCACGCGCGGGCCAGTTCAGCGCGTAGCCGATCGCGTGGCGCATGTCGTGCGGTCCCACATGTGCGATCAAGCCGCCATCCGCGAAGCCGACAATGGCGTGGACCAGCGATTCCGGATGGACGAGCACCTCGATTCGCTCGGGCTCAATGCCGAAATATTCATGCGCTTCAATCAGTTCCAGCGCTTTGTTGAACATCGATGCGGAGTCGATGGTGATCCGCTGCCCCATGTCCCAGGTCGGATGTGTCGCCGCCTGCGCTGCGGTCGCCGTCGCCAGCCGTTCAATCGGCCAGTCTCGGAACGCCCCGCCGCTGGCGGTGATAAGCAGCCGCTCGACATCTTCGACCCGCTCTCCGTTCAGGGCCTGGAAAACGGCGGAATGCTCGCTGTCCACCGGCAGGATCGTCGCGGCGTGGCGCGCGGCCATCTCCATCATCAGCGGGCCGGCGCAGACGAGGCTCTCCTTGTTCGCGAGCGCCAGCACACCGCCGTGCTGCAGCGCCACCAGACCAGGCTCGAGCCCCGCGGCTCCGAGGATGGCAGACATTGTCCAGTCGGTCGGACGCGCCGCGGCCTCTAGAATGGCCGAACGACCTCCGGAGGCCTCGATCCCGGTGCCTGCCAAGGCCTCGCGCAAGGCCGCCACGTCCTTCTCGTCGGCGCAAACGACGACCTCAGGGCGGAATTCTTTCGCCTGTTCCGCCAGTTTCACGATGTTTCGCCCGCCAGTCAGCGCGACCACGTGGAACGCATCGCGCTGCCGCCCCACGAGGTCGAGCGTCGAGCACCCGATGGAGCCGGTGCTGCCAAAGATGGAAATGCGCCGCATGTGGGTCAGGTAAGCCCCGGCGGGAAACCGATGATGGGCGAAACCAGAAGCAGCGTCACCGAGGCCCCGAGCATGCCGTCGAACCTGTCGAACAGGCCCCCATGCCCCGGCAGCAGCGACGAGCTGTCTTTCACACCGGCGCGCCGCTTCACCGCGGATTCCGCGATATCACCCATCTGCGCAGCCATGGCCAAAGCGATAGAGACCGGCACAACTTCAGGCCCTGCTGCGGTGAACGCGCCAAAGGCACCTCCCACGGCCGCGGCACCGGCCCAACCCGCCAGCGTACCCGACCACGTCTTGTTCGGGCTGACGCGGGGCCAAAGCTTGGGGCCGCCGATCATGCGCCCGAAAAGATACCCGAACACGTCGTTCACGATCACCACGAGCGCGAGCCATAGCATCCACGTGAAGCCGTAGTTCGATCGAAGATAGAACAGCCCCAGACCTGCCAAAAGGATCAGCACGGTGAACAGCGCGAAGCTCACCCGGCGTTTGTTCAGCCAGAGGGCGCCGGCAAACGTCGGTAGCAGGCATATCGGTAGCGCATAGGCAGGTGGCAGCACCTCCGCGAGGAACAGGAGACCGGCCGCACCCAAGCCGAGACCGACCGCCGGCGCCTTGGTGTCCAGCAGCCGGACCAGTTCCCACACCATTACGCCCGAGACAAAGATCGTCAGCGCCGCGAAGGTCAGTCCGCCAAGCCACATGCAGACAAGGCCGATGCCCGCGATGATCGCGCCGACGCCGATGCGCTCCCCAAGATCATTCCAACGTCGTGATGTCATGCGGTCACGGTGCCGAAACGTCGGTCACGGGCCCCGTAGCGCGAAACCGTTTCGGCAAAGAGGTCGGCCGTGAAATCCGGCCACAACGTGTCGATGAACTCGTATTCGGCATAGGCAGACTGCCACAAAAGGAAGTTGGAGATACGCGCCTCGCCGCTGGTGCGGATGACAAGATCGGGATCCGGCAGGACATGGGTGTCAAGAAAACCCGCCAGCGTCGTCTCGTCCACATCCGCAGGCGCAATACGGCCGGCGGCGACCTCGGCGGCAAGGCGGCGCGTCGCGCGCCCGATCTCGTCCCGGCTACCGTAGTTCAGCGCGATCGTTAGGTGCAGGCGATCATTCCGGCTGGTGAGAAGCTCCAGCTTGTCCATAAGCTTGACCAGCTTTGGATCCAGCCTCACACGGTCGCCGATGAAGCGGACGCGCACGTTGTCCGCGTGCAGGTCGCGCGCTTCGGATTCGATGTAGCGCCGGAAAAGGCGCATCAGCCCTGCGACCTCGGTCTGCGTCCGCTTCCAGTTCTCGGTCGAAAAGGCGAAGATGGTCAGGTATTCGACGCCCAGATCCGGGCAGGCCGCAACGATCTCACGTACGCGGCGCGCACCGGCCTGATGGCCGAAGAGACGGGGGCGGCCACGGGCCTGAGCCCACCTACCGTTCCCGTCCATGATGCAGGCGACGTGCCGCGGTCCGCTTTGTCGTTCGGGCATCGGATCCTCCTGACGATCAACGAGACTTAGCCGCATCGGGTCCGTCAGGTCCATTGAAAAACCCCTGATTGAAGACGTCAACGGCACGGAAGCAGTCAAACTTGCATGATTTCCAGCTGTTTCTGCTCGAGCACTTCGTCCACCTTCTTGATGTGCGCGTCCGTCATCTCCTGGATCTCGGTCTGCCACAGCTTCTGGTCGTCCTCGGACATTCCGTTGGACTTCGCCTTCTTCAGCTGGTCCATTCCGTCGCGACGCACGTTGCGGATCGCGATGCGGGCGTTTTCGGCATAGGTGCCGGCGACCTTCGCCAGGTCCTTGCGACGTTCTTCGTTCAGCTCGGGGATCGGCAGCCGGATCGTCATCCCGTCGATGACCGGGTTGATCCCGAGCCCCGAGTTGCGGATCGCCTTCTCGGCCTTGCCGACGAGGGTCTTGTCCCAGACTGTGACCGTCACCATCCGCGGCTCGGGCACGTTCACAGTGCCGACCTGATTGATGGGAGTGAGCTGGCCGTAGGCCTCGACCATGACCGGCTCGACCATCGAGGCAGACGCCCGCCCTGTGCGCAGCGAGGCAAATTCCTGGCGCAGCGCCTGCATCGCGCCGTCCATGCGCCGCTGCAGATCGCCGGTGTCGATCTCAATCTCGTCTGCCATGACCGTCCTCGCGTGGGTAATTCCGTTCGTTCCGCCTATACCCAAGCGGCCAATCGAAGGCCAGCCCCGCCCCGCCCCGCTCTGCGGAGGCGCACAGATCCTGTTGCCGGCGTGAGGCACGCAAGGCATTCTCCGCGCGCGACCGGCCGGCTACGATCCGCCGCACCGCAAACGAATCCTTCGATGGAGTTCACATGACCCGTTTCGCCCTACCCGCCTTCGCGGCTGGCCTCGCCGCGCTGACGGCCACCCACGTGGCGGCCGAGCCGGCCCCCTACACGGTCGACGAGGCCCATAGCGAGATCCTGTTCTCGTGGTCGCATGGCGGCTTCTCGACCACCCGCGGCCTCGTCTTCGACCTCACGGGCGACCTCATGTTCGACGAGGAGGAGCCCGCGAATTCGTCGGTGCAGGTGTCGTTTCCGGCCTCGGCGATGAACGTGACGCCGGGCCTGTTCCAGCACCTGATGACCGACGACTTCTTCGGCAGCGAAGACTCGAGGGTCACCTTCGAAAGCACGTCGATCGAAGTCACGGGCGAGACCGAGGGCAAGATCATCGGCGACCTGACGATCAACGGTCAGACGAAGGAAGTCACGCTCGACGCCGAACTGACCGAGCGGGGTGAGAACCCGATGGGCCAGCCCACCGTCGGATTCGAGGCCGAAACGACCATCCTGCGGAGCGATTACGGCCTTGGTGCCTTCGCGCCATTCGTCAGCGACGAGGTCGCGATCAAGATCGCGCTCGAAGCGCGCCCCGCCGATGAAGGCGAAGCTTCCGGCAACTGACCGCCGCGGGCCATCCCGGCCCGCGGCATCACTGCGCATCAGTCCTGGGTGACGCTGGTGAAGGTACCCTCGCCCGCGAGGATTCCGCGGAAGCCGCCCGGCTCGTCCAGCGAGAAAACGATGATCGGCAGGTTGTTGTCCCGCGCCAGCGCAATGGCCGAGGCGTCCATGACCTTGAGGTGCTTCTGCAGCACGTCGTCATAGGTGATCTTGTCGTAGCGCACCGCGTCGTCGTGCTTTTCGGGGTCCTTGTCGTAGACCCCGTCCACCTTGGTGCCTTTGAAGATCGCCTGGCAGTTCATCTCGGTCGCGCGCAGAACCGCCGCCGTGTCCGTGGTGAAGTACGGGTTGCCGGTTCCCGCGGCGAAGATGCAGACCCGCTTCTTTTCCAGGTGCCGCACGGCGCGGCGGCGGATATAGGGTTCGGCCACTTCGTTCATCGTGATGGCCGAGATCACCCGCGTGTGGATACCCAGCTTCTCCAGCGCGCCCTGCATGGCCAGCGCGTTCATCACCGTGGCGAGCATGCCCATGTAGTCCGCCGTGGTCCGCTCCATCCCTTGGGCCGAACCTTGCAACCCGCGGAAGATGTTGCCGCCGCCGATCACCATGCAGACCTCGACGCCGAGGTCGCGCACCGACTGCACTTCGCGGGCGATCCGCTCGACCGTGGGGGGGTGCAGCCCGAAGTTTTCGCCGCCCATCAGTGCCTCGCCCGAGATCTTCAGAAGCACCCGGTCGTAGCGCCTCGGTTCGTTGGTTTCGGCCATGATTGCATCCCCGCTTTAGCTTGCGCTTCTAATGTCCCAAAAGGTCCCTCGGCACAACTATGGAGAGCCGCGATTCTGACGATAGCCGACGCCGTTGCACGCTGCGCCCATGACCGCCCCGTGCTGGTCGCCGGACCCACCGCCAGTGGCAAGTCCGCGCTCGCGCTCGCCATCGCCGAGGCGCATGGCGGCGTGGTCGTCAATGCCGACGCGCTGCAGGTCTACGCCCGCTGGCGCATCCTGTCCGCACGCCCCACGCCCGAGGATGAGGTCCGCGCGCCCCATGCCCTTTACGGCCACGTCGCCGACACCGCCTATTCCGTCGGCCGCTGGCTGCGCGAGGTCGCCCCCTTGCTCACTGGGCCGCGTCCGATTTTCACTGGTGGAACAGGTCTTTATTTCACGGCTCTCACCCAAGGTCTCAACGAGATTCCCGAGACACCTATGGCCATCCGCGCCGAGGGCGATGCCATCGTCCTGCCCGACCTTCTCGAAGCACTCGACCCTCGCACCCGCGCCCGGCTCGACCCGCAGAACCGCGCCCGCGTCCAGCGTGCGTGGGAGGTGCAGCGCGCCACCGGCCGCCCCCTCGCCGATTGGCAGGACCGGCCGGCGACGCCCCTCCTGCCACTCGCCCGCACGACGCCCTTGCTGGTCCATGCCCCACCCGAAGTGCTGTCCCCCCGGATCGAGCGGCGCTTCACCGCCATGATCGAGGCTGGCGCGTTGGACGAAGCGCGCGCGAACGCCGCCGGTTTCGACCCTGCGCGCCCCGCCGACCGCGCCATCGGAGCGCCCGAGCTCATGGCGCATCTCCGGGACGAGATCCCGCTGGACGAGGCCGCCCGTCGCGCCGTCATCGCCACGCGTCAATACGCAAAGCGCCAGCGCACCTGGTTCCGCGCCCGCATGGGCGATTGGCAGACGGTTGATCCGACGCGCAAATGACACTGCCCCGACAAGACGAGTCGATTTGTCTTGGAGAATCGCCACGCCGCTTTCTAGCCTGAACGCGATCCCGGATTGCTGCCACCGAGGACCGCCATGCTCGACACCATCCGGCCCTCCACCGGCCTAAAGATCGTTTCGCTCGCACAAATCGCCGCCGGCGGACGCTGGCGCACCGAGGCGATGCGCTCCTACGCGCAGCCGGTGCTCTACTGGTTCACCCGCGGACAAGGGCGCATGACCGCACAGGGCGTGACCCGCGGCTACGGCCCCCATAACGTGATCGTCCTGCCCCCAAACACGATGCATGGGTTCGAGGTCTGGGGTGCTGTCCTTGGCCACGCCGTCTTCCTCCCCAAGGGTGCCGCGGACGAAATGCCGGACACCCCGCTCCACCTGCGCATCCGAGATGCGGCTGCGCAGGTGGAGCTGACCCGCCAGATTGAGAACATTCGCGCCGAACTCGACCGCGCCGAACGCCGCTCGGACGTGGCGCTCGGCCACCATGCGGGCCTCCTTGTCGTCTGGCTCGCCCGCCTGGCCGGAGAGGACTGGACCGTCGAGGCCGAGATCGGCGGTCGCAACTGCGAAAGCCTCGCCGGCGCCTATACCGCGCTGCTCGAAGAGCATTTCCGCGGCGGCTACACGGTCTCGAACTACGCCCGCGCGCTTGGCGTCACACCCGCGCACCTCACCCGCTGCTGCCGGAAGGCTTCGGGGCGATCGGCGTCGGACCTGCTGCTGGACCGACTGCATTACGAGGCACGGCGCCTCCTGACCGACACGCGGATGCCGATCAAGCAGGTGGCCGAGACGCTCGGCTTCCGTTCGGCCGCCTATTTCAGCCGCGCCTTCCGTGCCCGCACCGGGCACACCCCGCGCGATTTCCGGCGCCGGGAATAGCCGATCTGGCCGCCCAGAAGACGGACGTCGCAGCCCGCGTGGCGCGCTCTCATCATCATGCTGACACCCCGAAGGGAACGCGCCGCCGCTTTGTGCGCTGTTCCCACGCTGTACAAGGAGGAGCGCGAGAATGGCGGGACAGGGCAATTTCGACTGGGCTGTGCCAGTCATGCGAACAGGATATGCGGGGCGGGCCCTCGTCTATCTGGTCGTGGCGGGGATCTCGCTCTGGGCCATCGTGCATGGCGGCCAGGGGCAAAGTACCTCCAGCGCCTTTGCGCGGCTCGAAACTGCGCCATTCGGAAAGGTGGTGCTCTTTGCCATCTTTGTCGGGATGCTGGCCTATGCGGTCTGGCGATTGCTCGACGCGGCCTTCGACCTCGAAGCCTATGGCAGCGACGGCGAGGGGATTGTCGCGCGCATCGGCATGTGCGTCACGGGCCTCATTCACCTCGCGATCGGGATCGGCGCGCTGCTTCTCGTCTTTACGGCCAGTAGCGGCGGTGGAGAGAGCGGCATCTCGAAAGCGGCGGGAACGGTTCTGAACTGGCCCGGCGGGCGTTGGATACTGGCCGCCATGGGGTTCGCAACGATCGGAGCGGGCTTCTATTACGGCAAGAAGGCCTACAAGCGCGAGTACCGCAAGCATCTCATGGGCAACGAGGTCACGAGGCGCTGGGACTGGCTGCTGCGGCTTGGCGTCCTGTCGCAGGGCTTCGTCGTCACGGTCATCGGGGTCTTCATCGTTTACGCGGCTTGGGTCTACGATTCTCAATCGGCCGGGGGTCTTGGCGATGTGTTCTCATGGCTCTCGGGCCAGCCCTACGGACAGATCCTCGTGGGCCTTCTGGCATTGGGCCTTCTGTGCTTCGCCCTCTTCTGTGCGGTCAACGCGGGCTATCGCATCGTGCCGAAGGCGAGCGACCCCGATATCGAAACCCTGAAAGGCGCCTTCTCCCAGAGCGGCTGACGTCTGGACGCCAGCCGCCGATCTGGTAACCGACTGGCCATGAGCATGTCGGTAGATACTCCTTCGTCAGAGATCCGCCGGGCCGCCATGTGGATGGCCGGCGCGATCTTCAGCTTCTCGACCATGGCCATCGCAGGCCGTGTCGTGTCCTTCGAGCTCGATACGTTCGAATTGATGCTCTATCGCTCGCTGATCGGGATCGTTGTGGTGCTGACCGCAGCAAGGCTGACCGGCGAGACGGCCGCGATCCGAACGAGGCGGATGGGCCTGCACCTCGTCCGCAACGTGTTCCATTTCACCGGCCAAAACCTGTGGTTCTTTGCCATCACCGCGATCCCCCTGGCGCAGGTCTTCGCGCTTGAGTTCACATCGCCGGTCTGGGTGGCCCTTGCCGCGCCGCTGGTGCTGGGAGAGCGCCTGACGCGCACGCGCCTCATCGCGGCCATCGTAGGCTTCGCCGGCATCCTGATCGTCGCGCGTCCCGGCGCTGCGGCAATCGGGCCGGGCCAGATCGCGGCGGCCCTCGCGGCTCTGGGCTTCGCCGGATCCGCCCTCTTCACGAGACGCCTCACCCGGACCGAGAACGTCGTGTCGATCCTGTTCTGGCTGACGATGATGCAGGCTGTTTTGGGGCTGGCCTGTGCCGGGTACGACGGAGAGATCGCCTGGCCCTCGGCCGCATCCTGGCCTTGGCTCGCGCTGATTGCCTGTGCCGGCCTCTCAGCCCATTTTTGCCTGACAACCGCACTGTCCCTTGCGCCAGCCTCGGTCGTCATGCCGATGGACTTCCTGCGCCTTCCCGTGATCGCACTGGTCGGCTGGACGATCTATGCCGAGCCGCTGGACCCCTGGATCCTGGCCGGCGGCGCGGTGATCCTCGGCGCAAACTGGCTGAACGTCCGCCCTCGGACGCAGGGTGTTACAAATACGTGACTCTTCGGGGCCCGTTCCGGGATGTGACGTACCGTCAGAATTGCCGCTCCGGATCCTCCGATCAATCGTTCCCAGAGAACCAGTTTCGATCTCAGGGGAGGAGATCCACATGAAGAAGCTTCTTGCCGGCGCCGCCGTCATGGCGTTGTGCCCGGCCGCCGCGATGGCCGCTGGACTCGATCGGTCGGGCCAGCCCGTGGACATCCTGTTCGAGGACGGCAACTATTTCGAGCTTAGCTTCGGCCGCGTGTTCCCTACCCTTGAGGGTGAGGACGAGCCGCTGGCGGCGGTTGGTTATGCTGGCGGGGCCGAGACCGGCGATGTTTCCGATGACTTCAATCAGGTCGGCGCAGGCGTAAAGTTTCAGGTGTCCGAGCGGCTGTCCTTCGCCTTGGTGGCAGACGAGCCGTATGGCGTGGACGTCTCCTACCCCGGCGACGGCGGCAGTTTCGTGCCGAGCAACCTGCCCGCGCCCTATCCGCCTGTCCTGCCCGTCGCGGCCGAGGACGGGTCGAACAACCTTGGTGGCACCTACGCAAATGTTGACAGCTCTGCCCTGACGGCGTTGGCGCGGTACAAGTTCAACGACAACTTCTCGATCCACGGTGGGCTGCGCTACCAGCGCCTTGAAGCGGCGGTCGGCCTCAGCGGCTTTGCCTACGGTCCGCTTCTCTCGGGCTACACGGTCGACTTTGATCGGGACTACGCCTTCGGATATGCCGTGGGTGCGGCGTACGAGGTGCCCGAGATCGCACTACGGGTTGCCGTCACCTACCTCTCCGAAATCGACCACGAGCTCGACACGATCGAGAACCTCCCCGCCCTCGCCGGCGGAGGCAGCATTTCGTCCGTGACCGAAATCACGACGCCGCAGGCGGTCAACCTCGACTTCCAGACCGGTATCAACCAGCGGACGCTCCTGTTCGGGCAGCTGCGCTATGCCTGGTATAACGACGTCATCGTGTCGCCGCCGTATTTCGACAGCCAGAGCGACGAAGACATCGAAGGCACGAGCCTGACCGAGTTGGAGGACGGCTATTCGCTCGCCCTCGGCGTGGGGCGCGCACTGACGGATCGGCTCTCGGGGTCGGTCACGTTTGGCTATGAGCACGCCAATGACGACGACGACCTCGTCTCGCCGCTGGCTCCGACCAACGGGCAGAAGTCTGTCGGCGTGGGCCTCAGCTACGATGTCAACGAGAGCCTGACGATCGCGGGCGGCGTTCGCTACGTGTGGCTGGGCGACGCCTCGGCCGAAACCGGCACCCCCGACACCGCGCGCGCCAATTTCGAAGACAGCCACGTCGTGGGCGTCGGCATGCAGGTCGGCTACCGCTTCTGATCGGATCGACAGCGAAATCGAAGGCCCCGTACCTGCGGGGCCTTTTCGCGTGTGCGATCCCTCGCTAGAGACGACCTATGATCTACGAAAGCTCGGCCGAGTGGCTGTCCGCCCCCCATAGACGCGTGATGCTGTTCGGCATGTCGGGTCTTGGCAAGACTTACCTGTCGGCGATGCTGCGCGATGCCGGCGCGTGGTTTCACTATTCGGTCGATTACCGGATCGGCACCCGGTACATGGGCGAGCACATCGCTGATAACTTCAAGCGTCATGCCATGCAGGTGCCGCTGCTGCGCGAGCTTCTGATGTCGGACTCGATCTACGTCGGGTCGAACATCACGTTCGAAAACCTCGCGCCGCTCTCGACCTATCTCGGCAAGCCCGGCGATCCTGACAAGGGCGGCCTGCCCTTCGACGAATACATGCTCCGCCAGATGCAGCACCGCGACGCCGAGCAGCTTGCCATGCGCGACACGGGCCAGTTCATCAACAAGGCGCGCGAGATCTATGGCTACGATCACTTCATCTGCGATACCTCCGGGTCAATCTGCGAAGTTGTCGATCCCGAAGACCCCGAGGACCCCTTGCTTGCGCAGCTGGAGAGCACGCTTCTGCTGGTCTGGATCGAAGGCACCGAAGCGCACACCGCCGAACTGGTGCGCCGGTTCGACCGCGCGCCGAAGCCGATGTACTACCAGCCCGAGTTCCTGAACGACGCGTGGTCTGCCTACCTCGACAAAACGAACCAGAGCGCCGAGGCCGTCGATCCCGACGCCTTTATTCGCTGGACCTACGCACGCGCACTAGCGCACCGTCAGCCGCGCTACGCCGCCATGGCGCAGCGCGGCGTCACGGTCACTGCGGACGAGGTCGCGGCCGTCCGCACACCGGCCGATTTCGAAACCATGATCGCGCGCGCCATCGATCGGCGGTAGGCGCGGAGGCGCGGTAACGGCTCGTGGAGGATTATGCGCTACGTCCGTCCCGCGAGCCCGCCATGAGACCACCCGGGCGCTTGCGTCTGAGCCGAAGATCGCCTAATTGACTGCCCCCCGTATCGAGAAGCGCCTCATGCCCATCAAACTGCCCGCCGAGCTGCCCGCCTTCGATGTTCTCAGCCGCGAGGGGATCCAGGTCATGGCCGAGGCCGCGGCCATGCGCCAGGACATCCGGCCGCTGAGGATCGGGCTGCTGAACCTGATGCCGAAGAAGATCCAGACAGAGAACCAGTTCGCCCGGCTGATCGGAGCCGGTCCTTTGCAGATCGACTTTCAGCTGATCCGCATGACGGAGCACCAGACCAAGAACACCGCGGCCGAGCACATGGAAGCGTTCTATCGCCCCTTTCAGGAGGTCAAGGACGAGAAATTCGACGGACTCATCATCACCGGCGCGCCGATCGAGCACCTCGCCTTCGAAGACGTCACCTACTGGGACGAGCTTTCGGAGGTGATGAACTGGACGCAGACCCACGTTCATTCGACCTTCGGCGTCTGTTGGGGCGGCATGGCGATGATTCATCATTTTCATGGCGTGCCAAAGCACCTCCTTCAGGCAAAGCTCTTCGGCTGCTACCGGCATCGCAATCTCGATCCGGCCTCGCCCTACCTGCGCGGTTTTTCGGATGACTGCGTCATGCCGGTCAGCCGCTGGACCGAGATGCGGCAAGAGGACATCGACCGCGCTTACGGGCTAAGGACGCTTCTGACATCTGACGATGCGGGGCCGGCGCTCGTGGAAGACCCGGCGCATCGGGCGCTCTATATCTTCAATCATTTCGAGTATGACGACGACACGCTAAAGCAGGAGTTCGACCGCGACATCGCCGCCGGCGTCACGATCGGTGTGCCATGCAACTACTATCCCAGTGACGATCCGTCGCGGCGACCGCTCAACCGTTGGCGTAGTCACGCGCACCTTCTGTATGGGAACTGGATCAACGAGATTTACCAGTCGACGCCGTATGATATCCAAAAAGTCGGCGCTTAGCGTCTCTTTCCTTCTCCTCGCCGCAGCAGGCTGTCGGACGGTGGTCGATCACCGCATCGACACCCGTACCGCAGAGGCGCGGGAGGCCTACCCGCCGCTCGGCAGCTTCGTCCCAGTTGGAGAGCGTCAGGTCCACTATGTCCAGACGGGCTCCGGGCGCGACCTGGTGCTTATTCATGGCGCCAGCGGCAACGTGCGCGACTGGACTTTCGATTTCGTCGATCGGGTTTCGGACCGTTATCGCGTCACCGTCTTCGATCGGCCCGGTCTCGGCTATACCGACCCCGACCCTGCCTATGCCGGCACCTTCGATGCGCGTGCTGAAGGCCCGGAGGAGCAGGCCGCACTGCTGCATGCGGCGGCCGAGCGCATTGGTATATCGAACCCCATTGTTGTGGGCCATTCCTTTGGCGGCTCGGTGGCCATGGCCTGGGCGCTGAACCACGATCCTGCCGCTGTGGTCATCCTCTCGGGCGCGACGCAGCCTTGGCCCGGTGGGCTTGGCCCCCTTTACACACTGACCGGCACATCGCTTGGCGGAGCGGCCGTGGTGCCGTTGATCTCGGCCTTTGTGCCCCGCGGCCTCGTCAAACGCGCCATCGCTTCGGTCTTCGCGCCGCAGGAGGCGCCGGAGGGGTACGAGGACTACGTGGGGGCGGGTCTGACCCTGCGCGCATCCTCGTTCCGCTCGAACGCACAGCAGGTCAAGACGCTGCGCCCCCACCTGGTCAAGATGTCCAGGCGTTATTCCAACCTTTCTCTTCCCGTCGAAATCGTTCATGGGACTGCAGACGAGGTTGTCCCAATCGACATCCACTCCGAGCGGCTTGTTGAACAGATCGCCGGCGCGCATCTCGAGCGGCTCGACGGTGTGGGCCACATGCCGCATCACGTCATGCCGGATGCCGCCGTCGCCGCCATCGACCGCGCCGCGGCCCGTGCTGAATGAGCAAGCGCGGCTATCATCACGGCAACCTGGCCCAGGCACTCGTCGATGCCGCGCTTGTCCTGATCGAAGAGAAGGGGCCGACCGGCTTCACGGTGTCGGAAGCGGCGAAGCGCGCGGGTGTCACCCCGGCCGCCGTTTATCGACATTTCAGCGGCCGCGAAGAGCTTATCGCGGAGTGTGCACGGCAGGGATACGAAATCTTTGCGGATCGTATGGAGGCTGCGTATGCCTCGGGTCTTCCGTCTGCTCTCAGGGCGTTCTCAGAGACGGGGCGCGCGTATCTCGCTTTTGCGCGCGAACATCCCGGGCATTATGTGGCCATGTTCGAAAGCGGCGTGCCGACCAACCGCTCGACCGCGCTGCGGCAGGTCGCCTCGCGCGCAAATGGCGTTCTGGAGCGTGCGGCGGAGGCTCTGTCGCAGCACATCCCGCCGGAGAAGCGGCCCCCATCCTCGATGTTCGCCAGCCACATCTGGGCGATGAGCCATGGCGTGGTCGAGCTATTTTCGCGCAACTCCCCCGGCGCCAATATTCCGTTTCCGCCCGAGGAATTGCTCGAGAGCGGTATCGGCATCTACCTTCGCGGGCTTGGCCTTATTCCGCCGGATAGCTAAGCGCAAACCTCCGAGATGCCGTAGCGGGTTCTGCGTCGCGCACCGCTCACCCCTTGCCGGATTACCG
>NZ_JBELKF010000168.1:0-4353 GCF_042089775.1 Palleronia sp. | reverse complement strand
CGGCATTTGATCGATCGACTGAACCGCGGCATTTCCGCCAAGATCGAGATTGCTTTGTGTTTGGAACATCCCGAACGCGCAGTTGAGCTCGAACGTCTCTTCGGTGAGGCACCGGCATCCCGCCGCGCAGAGATTGGCTTCCATCTCTGCGCAACGGCACAAGAGCGCGCTGCCACGGAAGAACGGAATAGCTGGTGCGAACGCACTCTGAAATCCGTTCCAAACCGCAAAATGTTTGTAGACCGTTATGCGAGTTTGCTTTGGACAAGAGGAAGTCTGGACGATCTGGAAAAGTTTCTCGCAGATCATCCCGACGATTGCCGCCCGATTGTGCGTGAAACCTACCTCGGACGTGCCGCGCTCCGTCGAGGGGCTACAGGCGAGGCCATCGATCACCTGCGTTCGGCTTTAGCTCTTGATCCAGAAGACACTACCGCAAGGATATGGTTCCTGCGCGCCCTGGAACGCGACGGACAGGAAGAAGAGCTTTTCGCCTTCCTCGGACAGAACCGGCACAAGGCCGAAGAGGGCGTCTTTCTGCGGGCCGCTATGCGCAGTGGACGCCCGCTTGAGGAACAGCGCAATCTTGCGAACGCGGCCCTCGCGCGCCACCCCGCCGACGCCGTTGTTCAACGCTATGCCGTTGAAATTCTGGGCGCAGCCGATGGACCGGTCGTCGAGCAGGAGGTAGCCTTGCGACTGATCGACGAAGGTGTGGCATGTGACGAGACATGGCTTCGCGCGGCCACCCTTCTAGGACGCACGGTCGATACGCAGACAAAAGAAAAGCTCGCTTCCGGCGCTCGTAATGCGATGCAGAGCGGGTCTCTCTCGCAGCGGTCCTACGGCATCGTTCTCACCCGTCTGCGCCGCGAAGCGGAAGGTCATACGGTGCTTGAGGCCTGTTTGCGCGAGGATCCCGACAACATGCCTATCCTGCTGGAGCTGTTTCGCTCCTACGAGCGCAATTGCGACTATGCTTCCGCAGGGCCGCATCTCGAACGCCTTAGAACTCGCCATCCCATCCATGCATCCGTCGCTAGCCGGGTTCCTGCTTTCAGCTACATCCGGCGTCGTCACGGAACCCTTCCTGCCGATCCAGCGGAACTGATGGACATGGTGTTCGCAGACGGGTCCGTCCTTCCTCCAACGGCCATGAAGCCTGAGGTCCTGCATCTCGGATCGTCGCTCGCCACCGGCGGTGCCGAACGGCAGTTGATGACTCTTGCGCGGGCAAGCCATGGACCGAACATGCCCTTTCGCACCCGTGTGGGTCTGTTGCGCTCTCCGGTAGAAACCGCGAGCAGCTTCTTGAATCAACTCAAAGCGGCGGGCGTTCCCGTGACGCAGATCAGCGATCTGATGGACGAGGGACTCCTGCGCCGCATCATGGGGGATGATCCCCGGGTGCTGCAAATCGTGCAGCTTCTGGGGCTTTTGCCTTCATTGGAAGCCGATCTCGCCCTGCGCTACTTACACGCCATTCTCCATCATCGCCCACAAGTGGTTCATTGCTGGCAAGACGGCGTCAACGTCACTGCCGGAATCGCCGCCATTCTTGCGGGTGTGCCGCAGGTCGTCCTTACCGGGCGCCGCTCGATTACCAAGGATGCTAGTCTGGTCAACGAATTCCAGCGTGCGGCTTATCGCGCCATGCTGGCACAGCCCTGTGTCGAGATGTGGTGCAATTCGCAATCCGGGGCAAACAGCTATGCTGCCTGGCTCGGTCTTGAGCCCAGCCGTTTCGATGTACACCACAACGGCTATCATTTCATGGCCCCGCCGAAACCGTTGCTCGCCGCCCGCGTGGCGCGCGCCTTCAAATCACGCCGAGCGCCCCGCTCGCCCTGCATCGGCTTCGTCGGGCGTCTATCGCCCGTCAAACGTGTCGACCTTCTTCTCGACTTGATTGCCGCTCTGCGCGCCGAGGGTATGGATGTACGGGGCCTGATCGTCGGGGACGGGACACTACGCCCCAAATTGGAAGCCTATGCCCGCACCCTTGGCATCGCCGATGTCGTCGAATTTGTCGGCGAACAAAAGCAAGTCGCGCTTTTCCTGCGGCGAATGGACCTAAAGGTTCTTCCATCGCGCACCGAAGGCCTGCCCAATGTCCTGATCGAGGCCCAAGCCGAGGGCACGCCCGTTGCGGCCTTCGATGTTGGCGGCTGCAGGGAGGCCTTCGATCCGGAGCGCACGGGCCTGCTGTTGAGCCCACCGGAAAAGGGACACTGGATATCCGAGGTGCGCGACCTGCTTCGCGACGGCCGCAGACTCTCTGGAATGAAGGCACAGGCCTACGCTTTCGTCAGCAATCGGTTCGGCATCGATCAGTCGCTTGCCTTCGCCCTCGCAAACTGGAAGGTAAAACTCGAATGACCGGTCTTGTCGTTTGTCTCGATCCCGTACGTTCTTCTGCCGCGATGCGGGAACTGGGTCTGCCCGCCCTGAAATCGCTTCGTCATCGCGGGAAGCTCCACGACGACTACAATGCGGACGGCCTGTTCATGGGCATAATCCACAACGGCCATGACCACCCCGAAGGACGTGGTACAACTCTGCATCATCCTGATCTCGGGGTAAGTGTCGTCGCTGCCGGTTATATTGAAAATCGCGATGACCTTGTCGCGGGGCTGAACCTTGCATCTACCGCGCCTGGCGCGGTGCGCGACACCGAGATCCTCGCAGCCGCTTACCGCCGCTGGGGCGCCGATCTGGCGTCTCGCATCCTTGGTGCCGTAGCTTTCGCGATTCACGATCACCGGAAACGCACTACAGTGATCGTGCGCGATCGCTACGGGCAACGCGACCTGTTCTGGGCGCGTCTTCCCGAAGGCGGTATCGCCCTCGCCACCGAAGCCAAGGCCCTGTTCCGCATTTCCGGCATCGTTCCACGGCCCGACTACCTTGGGCTGCATGACTACTTCTCCTTCCGGTTTGCCGTGCCTCCACGCACCTGTTTCGAAGGGATTTCCCGAATCCTTCCAGCCACCGTTTCGGTGATCGACATGGATGGAACGATCGAGACCGCACCCTACTGGCGGCGCGCATCGATAGATCCCGCCAAGCAAGGAATGTTGCGCGACGAGGCGGCCGAACAGGTTGTCGAGATCTTCGACCGTGCCATCGCCCGGTCGCGCGTCAGCGCGGGAAGGGTCGGTGCCTTTCTATCCGGCGGTGTCGATAGTGGCGCGGTCGTCGCGCGTCTTGTTCCCCAGCAGGCACATGCCCCGACTTTCTGCGCGAGCTTCAACTACGACGACTTCGACGAAAGTGAACTGGCGCAAATGCATGCCGACCATTTCGGCTCGGATCACACCTCGATCCGATTTGACGAAAGGATATTTTCTCATATCGAGAGCATGGCCTACCATTTCGGCGAACCGATAGGAGACTCCTCTTTTGTGATCACATACGGGCTATGCCGTCAAATCGGCACGGGCGTTGACTGTATGCTGGGAGGCGACGGAGCGGAGCGCATCTTCATCGGCAATCAGCGCTACGTGGACATGTACAATTACATGAAAGCGGTCGCGACTGGAGGATATCTTCCCACCATCAAGTCACAACTCGTCAATCAGGGTCTCGGTTCTCTATTGCCCAGAGATTACTTTACCCAGTCTAGTTCGGTTTTCACCGAACGTCACAAGATAGAAGGCTACGGCGATGCATTGGGAGAATATCTCTACTCCCCTGCCAACGACCGACTTCCAGTAGAATTCGAGGGGCCTCGCTATGACCACGCGATGGACGCTTGTGGCGAGGTGGACGCCCATCACCTAATGGGTTGCAACTTCTTGGTGAAATTCGACACGGCCGCGGGGGCCCATGGGTTCGAGACACGGATGCCGATGCTCGACCCCGAATTCTCCGACTTTGTGACCTCGCTCCCCCACGAATTGCGGGTATTCGAACGACATGGCGAACTTCAGCTCAAGGGGCTGCTGCGCTATTGCATGGAGCCATATATGCTGCATGACGTGCTGTACGGTGCGAACCACGGCTTCTCGATTCCATTGCGACACTGGATTGGGCGGGAATTGCGCGAGGTCATCGACGATATCCTGCTTAGCGGAGGTTTCGCGGCCCGGGGTCTTTTTACCGCGGACTACATTGCCCGGATCATCTCGGAGCACCGGGCAGGGCGCAGCAATCATTCTCAGAAAATCTGGTCGATGATTGCAGTCGAGATGTGGTTCCGGGTATATATCGATGGCAGCGGCGCGAACGCGGCCTAATTTCCCTCAATGCTACCCAACGTTGGCAATGATGCTGTAACCGCCCCCCGACGGCATCGGTGTGCCAAGGTGGGTTTGCAACTATCCACATTGGAGGGCGGTCATGTCGGACGTT
>NZ_JBELKF010000167.1:0-4407 GCF_042089775.1 Palleronia sp. | reverse complement strand
GGCGGGCAAAGGGGAAGTCACGCCTCAGGCGTGAGTTACGCAACAATGCCCGTTGATCGGCATCGCGCTATCCCCTGCGCGATCGGCGGCTTGGCGCTCGAAAGCCGTGTGCTTCGCTAATTTGGGCGACGATCATCGGATTAAGAAGAGGTTTGATCGGAGCTACACCTCGAGAAAGGTTCGTGGCCGCGGCTACCGAGGAGGAAACCGCCCCCAGTAAGTGTCACGATAGGCAGGTCCGCCCAAGCTAGAAGCGCTGCCGCCGGACCTGCACCCCAGCTTCCGGACATGATCAGGCTAGGCGTAAACCTGTTCCACAACGGCGCGCCTCGCCCAGCGATGGCACACGGATCCTCGCGTACAGGGCGTCCAGCCAGATCGATATGCTGTCACACACATGCGCTCGCCCCCAACACCGGGACTAGGCGCGCCACCGGACCTCTGCAGGCTTTCCAGTTCCACGTTGTCCTGCCCCCGGTGATCCCATAGACTTGCACCAGACGCCGCTCTTCATGGCGAGATCGAACCTCTGCGCAAGACCCGCACGAACGGTGCGAACGCTGATTTCTCTTCACAAGCACGCGCTTCGTTGAGATCAACAGTACAACAACAATGGATCTTCGTGCGCACCTATCCTCCTGCCAAAACCGTCACCAATGCCTGTTGTTTTCTTCGTAATCTGGAGCACAATGCCCCACACGGATCAGCCCGGTGTGCGGGCATTCGTAAGGGGTTCAACGGCCGACGCTTTCACGAGCTGAAGCTCCGCTGCGCCGGCCTCATTACCGAACATCACACAGTTCAACGTTGGCCGGATCTCAAGAGCGTGCCGCTATGAAGAAAATTATTCGACTTACTGTTCTGTCGGCGGCGCTCAAAGTTTCCGGAATTGGACTGACATTTCTGTTCTTCCTGGTGGCCTCGAATCTCAGCAGCGATGTAGAGTATGGAAAATTTGCCGCGATTTTCTCTCTCGCAACGATCTTAGGATTCGCGTTCCTAGCAGGGCAGCACCTGACGATTCTTCGATTTTGGCCGGCGTTCGATGAAAGAGAGACGCGGGCGAAGGCTGATCAAGCCGCCAGATGGTCGGTTGTACGCGTAATACAAACTTCCACACTGGGCGCTCTAATTATCTTAGGCATTATTTTTCTGCTGCCAGCGCTTCAATTCACGACGCCGGAAGTTCTGCAGCCTGCAGGGGCACTTATCACTTTGTCACTCGCATTCGCATTTAGCGAATTCGCCCAAAGCTGTCTTCGGGCTCGTGGCGAAGTGCTTGTCTCGCTTTCTGGGAGAGAGGTCCTCTGGCGGCTTCTGAGTATTTCATTTCTTTTCTTGATCGGAAGAACGAGTGGTGTGACGCTAATATATATCGCCTCAGGAACGCTATGGGGAGTTACCCTCCTCCAGCTGTGGCTGGTTTACCGTGACATTGCGCCCCCAGAAAAGTTGTCGCCCCAAGATCGCCGCCTTATGATGCGAACTTCTCTCTGGCTCTGGCTCAGCGCAACGGTCGGTCCTTTATCCACCCACTCAGGAACAATCATCGTCGGAATTTTCCTTGGCCCGACCGCAGCCGGCGCGTATTTTGCAGCAGATCGAATCGCCAAGTTGTTGTCTATTGCGCTGATCGCGGTCAACCAGGTTGTAGGACCAGTTTTGTCGAGAGAGTTTCACGCGGGACGACTTGACCAGGTTCGCCGCCTGATAACACTCAGTTCTTTGATCTCTGGTGCGATTTGCTTGGTTGGATGTGGAGCCTATTTGATCTTCGGCCGCATCGCCTTAGTGCTTTTCTCCGAGAACTACAGCGATGCCTTTCCGGCTCTTATGATCCTAACGGCAGGCCAGGCAGTTAATACTCTGTGCGGGCCAAATACCATGCTGATGAACATGGCTGGCCTCGAACGCCAGAATACGATGATCATGGGATTCTGGAGTATTGCGGGGCTAGCTGCTCTACCGATGGGAGCAATGTTCGGAGGGATATCGGGAACCGCTATTGCCGCAGCTTTCATAATGGCGGCATGGAACCTGCACATTGTGTGGAAGTGCCACGCAGGACTTTCCGTCGTTCCGTGGGACATCAGGGTGCTTAAAAATCGACAAGAGCAATCTAGGGTGATCTGAGAGATGGACTTGAGCGAGAGCGCAAAGAGGATAATGCCGCAGGCCTTGCGAAATGCTATCCGGCCGGAAGTCTACCTTGCCCAGAGGGGAGCACAGAAAGTCAGGCAGATGGTCGGGCAGACAGGGCGGTGGCCGCATTTCCTGATCTTAGGAGCGCAGAAGGCTGGAACTACGACGCTGTACGACCTCATCATGCGCCACCCTGATGCGAACTCTGCACGCACGAAGGAGATTGCCTTCTTCGATCGGAATTTCAAATGGGGTCTCGACTGGTACAAGTCAAATTTTCCTGATGATGGCAGGGTCACTGGCGAGGCCACCCCTTGCTACCTGTACGACCCCGAAGCGGCACAGCGCATTATAAATGCGGTGCCAAGTGAGACTCGTTTCATCGTGTTGCTAAGAGACCCAGTGGATCGGGCAATTTCTCACTATTTCCATGCGCGGCGACTGGGATACGAAACTTTACCCATCGAAGAGGCGCTTGATGCAGAGGAGCGGCGCATCGGAAAAGAAGGTCACCGGTTGGTGGGACGGCACCACGAAAACCGCACGCAAGAGCAGAGCTTCAGCTATATCGCGCGCGGGCACTATTCCAAGCAGCTCGAGCGCTATTTCTCGATCTTTCCCAAGGAGAATTTCTATATAGAAACGAGCAACAGACTGTTTGCCGATCCCGAAACGGTAGTAGGGGAATGCTACGATTTCCTCGGCCTCAAGCCAAGTCCTCTACGGACTGTAAAGCCGCGCAATGTCGGAGTGTACAGCGACAAAGTGAAGCCCGAAGTATATGAGAAACTAAGAGAAGCCTTTTCGGGAGAGAAAGAGAAGCTAGAGGCCAATTTGGGCAGAAATCTACCATGGTAATCAGAAAGGCCCGACTACAATATATATTGACAACCGCACTGACCTTTCTGCCACGTTCAGCGTTGGCTTACCCAGCCTATTGCGTTGCACCATTCTTTGCCACTCGAATTTCAGACTGGCTGCCGAGGCACCTTCTTGTTCTGGCGTTCATTGTTGCGTCACTGTCTCTGAATACTTTTAGAGTAAATATCTCGCCAACCGTGGCGGCGCTGGAGTATGCTCTATGCTTCGCCTTCTTGCTCGGCGCATTTGGCGCCAATGTGGATTACCCTAGGATCAATCCGGCCGCACTGATGCGCGCATTCCAAGTGACGGCCTTCTTGACCAGTATGTTTAGCTTGGTCTTGATGGGATTTCCAGCTAGGCTCCCGTACATCCATTATCTACCTGACTATTACTACGCCGCGTTCGGGCTCGGCGGTGCAAAGATTGTAACCATACTTGGATTTGCTGGAATCATTACGGAACTTCACCAGCAGCAAGCTACGGGTCGGATGCGCTGGAGCTTTCTTGCGGTCGCGGTCCTTAATTTCTTGATGCCCAACTATATCTTGGCAATCATCTCCGGAGCGGTCGGTTTGACATGTTATTTTGTTCGCCGCCCTGTTCTAGGCGTGATAGTCACATCCATTGCATTGATTGTGGTAGGGTCTTACGTGTCCTATCGGCTGGAGACCGTTTCCGGGTCTTTTGCCGTAACTTTCGGGCTGCATCCGAAGATTTTCCAGTTCATCATCGCCTCTCAGGTCTTCTCGGATCAGCCTGTCACACTCCTCACAGGCGGAGGAATTGGCCAGTACGGCGGCCAAGCCGCTTTTTGGACGAGTGATGTGGGTGGCGAACTGTCGACCTTTTCCCTCCCTGACCTTCCGGGTATGTTCACACCAGAATATCACGCGCGATATATGGAGCCTGTGATGTCTGTTTTTTCTCAAGACCTTTGGGCTATCAGCTCTAGCTCGAATAAGCCTTATTCGAGCGTATCCGTCATGGCCGCTGAGTTCGGATTCCCGTTTACCTTCCTAGTATTCGGCCTAATCATCTATCGCTTCATCTTGAAATCCCGAGACCTTGCGCTCGCGTCTTTCGGAGTATTCGCGATGATCCTTATGACGCTTGACCGCGTCCACGACATGCCCTGGTTTGGTCTTGTCATGATCATAGCGAACACGCTTGTACTTCAAAATAGAAGCAAGAACTCGCCCTTGCCGCTTGGGTAGAACTCGATCCGGCTTGTCCCATATGTTTGACATTTTAGCGAAGAAATTAGGAGCGAATTCCGCGCCTTTTCATCCTGCGCAGCAGATTGGTGGCAGGGGCTTCGATTGCTCAAGGTGCTAGGCCCTGTTGACAAACTCGAATACTCACCTAGGCTCTGGACTCATAACCAGAAGATGACGGTAGCGG